>DATCTE010000136.1:0-11216 GCA_036568085.1 Thiobacillus sp. | reverse complement strand
CGGCAAGGCAAATCGATCGAGTTCAGGGCGCGGCACAGCAGGCCGGCACCCGGGCCGGCCGCAGGGGACGCGATCAGCGGTTTCGCATCGATGCCCTTCTTCTTTTCGAACCACACCGACATCACCGTGGGGTCGACGTAGCCGTGCACCTGCCAGTCGCGCGGCAGCAACTCGTTCTGGATCAGGGCGACGCGCGGTTTCCAGTTTTCGGGCAAGGCCGCGAGCACGGTGTGCAGGTCGTTCTCGGCGACCGCGACCAGCACCAGCGTGGGTGCTGGGTGTGCTTGTGCCAGTGCCGCCATGTCGTCGCCGCGATTGACCGGGACGACGGTGCGGCCCACACGCAGCAGGCCCCCGGCGAATACGCGGCCGAGTTGTCCCAGGCCGATGACGACGACTTCGCTCACTCCAGGCCCTTCGAATGCAGGTACTCGTCGTAGCCGCCCATGTAGAACTCGACGCCTTCGGGGGTGATTTCGAGGATGCGGGTGGCGAGGCTGCTGACGAACTGGCGGTCGTGCGAGACGAAGATCAGCGTGCCCTTGAACAGGTCGAGCGCGAGGTTGAGCGACTCGATCGATTCCATGTCCATGTGGTTGGTCGGTTCGTCCATCACCAGCACGTTGTGGCGGCCGAGCATCAGCTTGCCGTAGAGCATGCGGCCCTTTTCGCCGCCGGACAGCACGCGCACCGATTTCTTGACGTCGTCGCCGGAGAACAGCAGCCGCCCGAGGATGCCGCGCAGCACCTGCTCGTCGTCGCCCGGCTGGGTCCACTGGTGCATCCAGTCGGTGAGGTTGAGGTCGCTGTCGAAATCGGCGACGTGATCCTGCGAGAAGTAGCCGATGCTGGCGTTCTCGCTCCATTTCACTTCGCCGAACTGCGGTGCCAGTTCGCTCATCAACAACTTCATCAGCGTCGACTTGCCGACGCCGTTGCCGCCGATGACTGCCATTTTTTCGCCCGCTTCCAGCGAGAAGTTCATGTTTGAAAACAATGGCGTTCCGTCGTAGCCGAACTTGAGATTCTCGACCTCGAGCGCGCGCCGGTGCAGCGCCTTCTCCGGTTCGAAGCGGATGTAGGGGTTCTGCCGCGAGCTCGGCTTGAAGTCCTCGATCTTGATCTTGTCGATCATCTTCATGCGGCTGGTGGCCTGGCGCGCCTTCGACTTGTTGGCCGAGAAGCGGCGCACGAATTCCTGCAGCTCGGCGACCTTGTCCTTGGCCTTGGCGTTGGCCGACGCCTGGCGTTCCTTGGCCTGCGTCGAGGCCAGCATGTAGTCGTCGTAGTTGCCCGGATAGACCTTGATCGTGCCGAAATCGAGGTCGGCCATGTGGGTACAGACCTGGTTCAGAAAGTGGCGGTCGTGCGAGATGACGATGATGGTCGCGTTGCTCTCGTTCAGCACGTTTTCCAGCCAGCGGATGGTGTTGATGTCGAGGTTGTTGGTGGGTTCGTCCAGCAGCAGGATGTCGGGGTTGGAGAACAGCGCCTGCGTCAGCAGGACGCGCAGCTTGAAGCCGGGCGCGATCTGGCTCATGGGGCCGGTGTGCTGCTCGGTGGGAATGCCGACGCCGAGCAGCAGCTGGCCGGCGCGGGCCTCGGCATCGTAGCCGCCCATTTCGCCGAACTTGGCTTCGAGCTCGGCGGCGTGCAGGTAGTCTTCCTCGCTCGCCTCCGGGTTCATGTAGATGGCGTCCTTTTCCTGCATCACCCGCCACATCTCGGCGTGGCCCTGCAGCACCACGTCGAGCACGCGCTGGTCCTCGTAGCCGAACTGGTCCTGGCGCAGCCAGGCCATGCGTTCGCCCGGGTCGAGCGAGACGTTGCCGGCGCTCGGTTCCAGTTCGCCGGCGAGGATTTTCATGAAGGTGGACTTGCCGCAGCCGTTGGCGCCGATCAGGCCATAGCGGTTGCCGTCGCCGAACTTGACGTTGACGTTCTCGAATAGCGGCTTGGAGGCGAATTGCAGGGTGATGCTGGAAGCGGTGAGCACGGAAGTGTTCCTAGGGTGCGGGAAAAACGTGGCATTTTAACATCCTGCCGCCCGTGGCCCTGGCAGGCTACGTCTCGCAACGTGTCGCTTGAAACGTGCGTCTAGGCTGTGAGTTTCAGCGCAGGATGGTCCGGAATCGGCCGGTCCAGGAAATACCCCTGTACCAGATCGACGCCAAACTGGCGTAGCAGCGCGAGCGTCGGGCCATCCTCGACGTATTCCGCCACCACGGATTTGCCGAGGCCGAGTGCGACGCTGACCATGGCCTGGACGAACACCTGGTTGTCGGGATCGCTGGGCAGGTCGCGGATGAAAATGCCGTCGATCTTGATGGTGTCGACATTCAGGTGCTTGAGATAGGCGAAGGAGGCGAAGCCGACGCCGAAATCGTCGAGGCAGACGCCGCAGCCGAGCTGGCGCAGGGCCTCGATCATGCGCTGCGCGTCGTGCAGGTCGGAGACGGCGGCGGTTTCGGTGATTTCGACGATCAGGCGGCTGGGGTTGACGCCAGCCTGCCGCAGTTCGTCGCCGATGTATTGCGGCAGGCCGGGCTCGGACAGCGAACGTCCCGACAGGTTGAGCGCGATCGACGGAATGGCGGGATTTTCGGCCAGCCGGCGCAGCGTCTCGTGGATCACCCAGCGGTCGATGTCGAGGATGCGGCCGCTTTTTTCGGCCAGCTGGATGAAATGGGCCGGCATGATGAGCTGGTCGGGCTTGCGTTCGTCGACCATGCGGATAAGCGCTTCCAGGTGCGACAGCGTGCCGTCCTCCGCCCGGTACACGCCCTGGAAATGCAGCTGGAACAGGCCCTTGTCGAGCGCGTTGCTGATGCGCTCGCCCCACGACAGGCGGCTGCGCATCTCAATGTCAGCCTCGTTGTCCGCGCGGAATACGCGCCAGGTATTCTTGCCGGCTTCCTTGGCCTGATACATCGCAATGTCCGCGCGCGCGACCAGATCGTCGGCATCGGCGGCATGTCCCGGATAGTAGGCGATGCCGAGGCTGGTGGTGAGCCTCAGATTCTGCCCTTCGAAGCGGAAGGGAATCTGCGCGATCGCACGCACCACGCGGTCGGCCAGCACTTCGGCCTCGTTGCCCTGCATTGCGGGCAGCAGGATGGCGAACTCGTCGCCGCCCAGTCGCGCCAGCACTTCATTGCGCCGCACCAGGGTGCCGATTTCGCTGGCCACCCGGATCAGCAGCGCATCGCCGGCGCGGTGGCCATAGCTGTCGTTGATGGTCTTGAATTCGTCGAGGTCGAAGAACATGACCGCGCACTGCATCTGGTGGCGGTCGGAATCCAGCATGGTGCGCGCCAGTTCCTGCTGGAAGCGGTGGCGGTTGTAGAGGCCGGTCAATGCGTCGCGTTCCGCCAGGTACACCAGTTGCTCTGCCGTCTGTCGTTCGCGGGTGATGTCTTCGTAGATCCACAGATGGCCGATGAAGCGGCCTTCGCGATCGCGCACCGGGTAATCGAGTTCGGTGATGACGCGTCCATCGGCCATCTGGATTTCATAGCTGTCGGACAGTTCGCGCGTCTCCAGCACCGACAGCAAATGCTTGGAGAAATGATCGGGGCGCGCCAGCATCGACGTCGACTTGGCCAATGCTTCATGCGCCGGCAGGCCGATCAGCGTGGTTTCCTCGTCGATCATCCACATGCGGGTGAACGCGGGATTGTGATAGATCACCCGGCCGTCTGCGGCGACGAACAGGATGCCCAGATTCATCGCCGACAGCAGCGATACCAGGCGGGCGCGCTCCTGCTCGGTTTCTTCCAGGTACCGGCCTTGCAGGCTTTCTGCCGCACGCAGCTCGTTGATGGCCTGGCGCAGGTTGGCCTCGGTCGCCTTGAGGTCGTCGATGCTGTGGATGCTGGCGCGGATGCCCTGATACACGCCGCTGTAATCGTGGATCGGCTGCCAGTTCACCACCGCCCAGAAATGGCCGCCATCCTTGCGGCAGATGCGCAAGGTGTAGCCCTGGCCGGAGGTGCCGCGCAAGGCCTGGCGCAACTGGAATTCGGCAGCCGTGCGGTCTTCCGGGTGAAGGATGTCGGCCGGAAAATCCATCTGTCCCATGCATTCGCCGACGCTGTAGCCGAGCATGCGCTCGACCGAGGGATTGACCCACAGCAGCTTGCCGTCGGGCGACAGCCAGAACTCGAGATCGTGGGTGTAATCGGCAATGGCATGAAAGCGCGCTTCGTTTTCGCGTGCGCGGTCGATGTTGAAGCGCACCGACTCGGCCATGCGGTTGAACGTGTCGACCAGCTGGCCGATCTCGTCTTCGCCGGCGCCGGTCAGCTTGACGTCCAGGTCCCCCTGCGCCATGCGCTTGCTGGCGCGGGTCAGCGCCTCGAAGCGGCGAATCACGCCGCCGGCCGACAAGGCCAGCAGAATGCCGGTCAGCAGCAAGGCGGCGGCGGCAATGAACAGGCTTTGCCGGAGATAGCGGCTGCGAGCGTGCTGGATGAAATCGCCTGACAGTACCAGGGCGATTTCGCCATAGCGCTGGCCGGAGAATTCGACCGGCTGGACGAAGCGGAAGTCGGCCTTGGTACCGTCGGTTCCGGCCTGGTGCACGATGCGCTGGCTGCTGTCGCGCACCTCGATCATTTTCAGACCGCCTTCGCGTTGCAGGGTCTCGACGATGTCGCGTACGCTGGCGTCGTCCTGCTGCGAGAGTGGGGCCAGCAGGGCGGCGACCAGGGTTTTCCCCATGTCCCGTGCACGATTCTCGGCCTGTTGCTGCAATTCTTCACTGGTGAGCCGGACGCCGTTGACGATCAGGAAGGCCAGCATCAGTGCCTCCACACCGAGTGCGGCAAGGGTGAGCTTGTAGCGCAACGAGAGACGCCCGAACCAGGCCCTCAATGCGTCACCCGCATCATTTCTTCCGCCTGCAGGGCATAGGGACGGAATGCACGCAATTCGCTGCCGTCCACGGCGACAAAGCCCCCATATCCGCCGTGTTGCATGAAGGCCTTTCCTTCCGGCGTGGTGGCGAATTCGAGCAGGGCCCTGCGTATCGCGTTCGCTTCCTGGTCACGCAGGCGGGGATGGGTCAGGTACATCAGGCTGGAAAGGGGGGCGGTCTCGATCAGAACGCGCAATTGCTGACGCACGTCGGCGGGCAGCAGCATGAAGGGATGCAGTCCTATCATGGCCGCCGCCGTACGGCCATTGACGACCTGCATGACGGAATTGAGGTGGGAGCCATAATCCGTCGTCTGGTAATCGACGTTGCGCCGGAGCCCGTGCGCAGCCATGTCGGCCTCCACGGCCAGTGTCGCCACCGCGATGGCATCGGGGGTGGCGATGTTTTGGCCGCGCAAGTCCTCCGGTACCCGGTACGGCGAGGTGTTCTTGACTACCAGCAGACCGCGTGTGGGCCGGGCATACTTCAGCAGCGGCCGATAACCGGCATCCTGCCGGGCCAGCCACGCCAGGTGAGGCGCAGTGAGCAGAATGTCGTAGTCGCCCTGTCGGGTGCGCTCGACAAAGGTCTTGAAGTCGCGTGCGCTATAGATGGCGACCCGTCGTTGCAGGCGCTTTTCCAGCAGCCTGACCAACGGCTGATAGATCTCGAGAGTCTGCCTGGCGGTCATATTGGGGAAGACGCCAAATATGAGGGGCGTATCCGTCGGGGTTGCATTCGCATCGGGGATCAGCGTGAGAGCAAGCGTTCCATACAGGGCAACAGAGATCAGCCGTGGCATCCAGACCAGGCGGTGGTGCGACAATAGCAGCATGGCCCGGCCGAGCAGGCGTTGGGCATCGGCGACATGCGTAAGCGCACGGGAACGAAGGCGGGCCCACACCGGCTGCTGGACGAATCGATACAAGCTTGCTTTCCTTGTTTACAGTTGTTTTTGCAGAACCTTCGATTTCCGCTTGTAGTTGTATAACGCCTGCTTGCTCCGCGGCAAGTGATCGGGGCTGCTGTCGACGAAGCCGCGCTCCTCGAACCAGTGCTCGGTGCGGGTGGTCAGCACGAACAGTTTCTTGAATCCCGCTTTTTTGCCTCGTTTCTCGGCTTCCGCCAGCAGCATGTTGCCGAAGCCGCGCCCGCGAAACTCGCTGGAGACGGCCAGGCAGGCGAGCTCGGCCGCCTGCTCTTCGGGGAAGGGGTACAGCGCCGCGCAACCCGCGATGACGCCGTCGGATTCGAGCACCAGAAACCGCTCGATCTCCATTTCCAGCAACTCGCGCGAGCGCCGCACCAGAATGCCCTCGCGCTCCAGCGGTTCGATCAGGCCGAGGATGCCGCCGACGTCGTCGATGGTGGCGGGGCGCAGGGTTTCCAGCGGCGCCGGCGTGACGAGGGTGCCGACGCCCTCGCGGGTGAAGAGTTCGGACAGCAGTGCGCCGTCGCGGTGGCGGCTGATGAGGTGGGCGCGCTTGACGCCCTGGGTGCAGGCGGTGATGGCACAGGGCAGGTAATAGGTCACGTCCTCGGGCAATTTGCGCGCCTTGCCCTGTCCTGCCTGTTCGAGCACCTGTCTTGCCTCGTTGACGGTGAGGGCGTTGTGGATCACGCGACCCTTGCCCGGCACGCCCTCGGTGTCCATCAGGAAGATCAGCTTGTCGGCCGCCAGTTCGACGGCAGCCTGGGTCGCCACGTCCTCCAGGCTCAGATTGAAAATCTCGCCGGTCGGCGAATAGCCGATGGGCGAGAGCAGCACGATGTCGTGCTGGTCGAGGCGCCGCCGGATCGCCGCCGCGTCGATCTTGCGTACCTCACCGGTGTGCAGCAGGTCGATGCCGTCGCGCACGCCCAGCGGCTGCGCGGTGACGAAGTTGCCCGAGGCGACCCGGATGTCGGCCCCGGCCATCGGTGTGTTGGCGATGCCGAGCGACAGCAGCGCCTCGATCTCGACCCGCACCGTGCCGGCAGCCTCCTTGACACAGGCCAGCGCAGCGTCGTCGGTGACGCGCAGGCCGTTGACATAGCGGATCGCAGTGCCGTTTTCGTTCAGCCGCGCCTCGACCTGAGGCCGCACGCCATGCACCAGCACCAGCCGGACCCCCAGGCTGTTCAGCAGGTTGACGTCGTGGGCCAGTTGCACGAAACCGCCATCCGCCACCAGTTCGCCGCCGAAGGCAATGACGAAGGTCTTGCCGCGAAAACCGTGGATATACGGTGCGGCAGAGCGGAACCAGTGGACGAAATGGGTGGTGTCTTTCAATGGCATGGCCTGAAATTGGATGTCGTTTAAGGCGAAGGATACAGAAAACGCCTGCGGAACGGATGGCGCCAATTCTTCCTGCGGTGAAATCAATGGAATAAATCGGATAAGCTTTGCGTCATAACAAGGCACGACAATGTTTTCCGTTTCAATCGTCCTAAAGGAGACACAAATGAAGCAAATGAATAAGTTGATGGGTGCCCTGCTGGGCGGTGCATTGATGATGGGCGCGCTGGCGCTGCCGGGCACCGCTGCTGCACGAAACCCCCTCGTCCAGCCGAAAGTGGTGATTCAGGTCAGTGACGCCAACCCGGCTACCTGGAATCTGGCGCTGAACAACATCAAGAACTTCCAGGCTGCCACGAAGGGCGAAGCCAAGGTCGAACTCGTGGCGTATGGCCCGGGCATCGGCATGTTGACTGCCGATTCTGAAGTGGCCGACCGGGTGAGCGAGGCGGTTGCCGGCGGCACGAAAATCGTCGCCTGCGGCAACACCATGAAGGCGAAAAACCTGACCAAGGCAGACATGAACCCCAATGTCGGCATCGTTCCCGGCGGCGTGGTGGAAATCATGGATCGCGAAATGGAGGGTTACGCCTACATCCGCCCGTGACCGAGCGGGGTTAACGAAAAACCGGGCTCAAGCCCGGTTTTTTTCGTCTGATGCATTCCTAGAAATCGCCCCACAGCGTCTGCATCGCGGCCAGCGCGGCCAGCGCCGCAGTCTCGGTGCGCAGTACGCGCGGCCCCAGCCGGACGGATATGGCCCCTGCCGCATGCAGTGCGGCGATCTCATTGGCCTCGAAGCCGCCTTCGGGGCCGGCCACCAGGCAATCCATCGCGGTCGGCGCGGTCAGGTCGGCTAGCCGCGTTTCCGCCAGCGGCGACAGGAACAGCAGGCGTCCGGCTCCGTGCTGCCCTAGCGGGCCCCGATCCGTTACGTGCTGAAGCGCGTGTCCCAGCAAGCCGGTCAGCGTCAGCGGCGCTGCCACTGTGGGCACCTGATTGCGGCCACATTGTTCGCAGGCGCTTGCCACTACGCCCTGCCAGTGCGCGATCCGCTTGTCGGCGCGCTCGCCGGCCAGTTTGACCACGCTACGCCTGGCAGCGATCGGCTGAATCGCCGCCACGCCCAGCTCGACCGCCTTCTGCAGCGTGTAATCCATGCGCTCGCCGCTCGAAATCCCCTGGGCCAGCATCACGCGCAGGCGCGATTCGCGTTCGATGTCGGCAAAATCGGTGACACTGACCACGACTTCGTCCTTGTGGATGCGCTCGATGCGCGCGGCGTATTCGCCGCCGCGGCCGTTGAAGAGGGTGATTGCATCGTCCACCGCCAGTCGTAAAGCACGCGCGGCATGGCGTGCCGGGCCCGGCGGCAGGCTGAAACGGGCGCCGGGGGCAAGCGGCTGGTCGAGATAAAAGCGCGGTGCAGACATGTTGGTATTATGCAGGGGTTGCCTGAGTTTCTGCGGAGCGCGTCATGGTTTCCCTTACCACCCCGGTGTGCGATTTCGGCTGGAAAGCCCCCGGTTTCAGCCTGCCCGGCGTCGACGGCAAGGTGTGGACGCTGACGGACGCGATGGGTCCGAACGGCCTCCTGGTGATGTTCATCTGCAACCATTGCCCCTACGTGAAGGCGATCCGTCTGCGCCTGGTGCGTGACCTTGCCGAATTGAAGCAGCATGGCATTCACGCCATCGCCATCATGTCGAACGACCCGACCGACTATGCTGAGGATTCGTTCGACAACATGAAGCAGGTGGCAGCCGGGTTTGGTTTCCCCTTCCCCTACGTGATCGACGAGACGCAGGCCGTGGCCAAGGCCTACGGCGCAGTGTGCACGCCGGATTTTTTCGGCTTCAACCGCAATTTCGAACTGCAGTACCGCGGCCGCTTCGACGAGTCGCGCAAGGAAACCGCGCCGGAAGGCGTGCGCCGTGACCTGTTCGAGGCGATGAAGGGAATCGCTGCCACCCAGCGCGGCCCTGCCGAACAGATTCCCAGCATGGGCTGCTCGATCAAGTGGAAAGGGGAATGACATGGTTGACCGCCAGCAGCATTGGGAAACCGTTTACCGCAACAAGGCGGCCGACCAGGTGGGCTGGTTCCAGCCGCATGCTGCGTCGTCGCTGCGCCTGATCGAAGGCTGTGCCGGCAAGGAGGCGCACATCATCGACGTCGGCGGCGGCGCCTCGGTGCTGGTCGACGACCTGCTCGACGCCGGCCACCGCAATCTGACCGTGCTCGACCTGGCTGAATCGGCGCTGGCCGCCAGCCGCGCGCGGCTCGGCGCGCAGGCGCAGGGGGTGCAGTGGATCGCCGCCGATGTCACGCATGCCAATCTGCCGAAGGCCCACTACGATGTCTGGCACGACCGCGCGGTATTCCATTTCCTCACCGACCCTGCCGACCGTGCGCGTTACGTGGCGCAGGTATTGAAGAGCGTGAAGCCCGGCGGCCACGTCATCGTCGCCACCTTCGGCCCCGGCGGGCCGCTGCAATGCTCGGGGCTCGACGTGGTGCGCTACGATCCCGATGCGCTGCATGCCGAGTTTGGCGCGCCCTTCCGGCTGCTGCGCCACGAAACCGAAATCCATCGCACCCCTGCGGGTGGGGAACAGGAATTTGTCTATTGTTATTGCGTGCGCACCTGATCATGCTTGAAGACGTCAAGGCACTGGTGCGGGAAGTCGCACAGCGCGAGGTCACCCCGCGCTTTCTCAAGGTGGCGCACAGTCACAAGGCCGACGGCAGCCTGTTCACAGAGGCCGACGCGGCGACGCAAGCCGCGCTGGAAGCGGCACTGCCACTGATCAAGGCTGTTCCTGTGCTGGGCGAGGAGATGACCGAGCGGCAGCAGCACGACGCCTGGGATGCCGGGCGCGACGGGCTGTGGTGCGTCGACCCGATCGACGGCACCTCCAACTTTGTTGCCGGCGTGCCCTACTTCGCCGTGTCGGTGGGCTATCTCTACAAGGGCGAGCGCCAGCTCGGCGTGGTCTACGATCCCATCGCCGACGAGATGTTCACCGCCGAGCGTGGCAAGGGGGCACACCTCAACGGCACCCCACTGCCGCTGCGCCAGCCCGTTCCCGAGCTGCGGCGCGCGCTGGCCGGCGTGGAAATGAAGCGCATCGACCGCGAACTGGCGGGTCGGCTGGCATCCTGGCCGCCGTATGCCTCGCAGCGCAATTTCGGTGCGTCCACGCTCGACTGGTGCTACACCGCCGCCGGGCGTTTCGACATCTATGTCCACGGCGGACAGAAACTGTGGGATTACGCCGCCGGCGCGCTGATTCTGGAAGAGGCGGGCGGACGGCTGGCCAGCCTGTCGGGCAGCTTCGACATCGCCAACGTATGGGAGCGCTCCGTCGTCGCGTCGGTCAGCCCTGATCTGTTCGAGCTGTGGCGCGACTGGCTGAAGGCGGCGGGCGCATAAGCCGCGGCATCGGCCAAATAAAAAGATTTTAGTGTCCCAATTGTGAGCCGGTGCTTGAGCTTGTCGGTTTAAGCCCTTGTCGCAACGTCTCTTTTGTCTGGTTTGGGTGCGGCTTGCCGAAGCCCGCCCTACTGACGGATAATCAAGGGTTTTGCATATTCTGCCCAAGCTGTCCTCGCGCGGCTTTCCCGGGCGGGGAATGCGACGGTTTTTTACTTAGCTGAAGGGAACGCAATGCCTACCCGTAACGACCTGGCCAATGCCATCCGCGCGCTTGCGATGGATGCTGTCGAAAAAGCCAAATCCGGCCACCCTGGCGCCCCCATGGGCATGGCGGAAATCGCCGAAACGCTGTGGAATCACCATATGCGCCACAACCCCACCAACCCCAAGTGGGCGGACCGCGACCGTTTCGTGCTGTCGAACGGCCACGGCTCGATGCTGATCTATGCGTTGCTGCACCTGACCGGCTACGACCTGTCGATGGACGACCTCAAGCAGTTCCGCCAGCTGCACTCCAAGACCCCGGGCCACCCCGAGTACGGTTACGCGCCGGGCGTCGAAACGACCACCGTCCCGCTCGG
>DATCTE010000135.1:0-12786 GCA_036568085.1 Thiobacillus sp. | reverse complement strand
TCGCAAATGGGCCTGCATCTGCAGGTCCACACCGATTGGGGCAATGCCGAGTTCGATGCGCCGCTGCTGGGGCGCTTCAATGCCGCCAACCTGCTTGCCGTGCTCACCACCTTGCTGGTCTCGGGCGTGACGCTGGAAGCTGCCTGCCAGGCGCTCGCACACATCACGCCGCCGCCGGGGCGGATGCAGACGCTGGGCGGCGATGCCCACCCGCTGGTCGTGGTGGATTACGCGCATACGCCGGATGCGCTGGAAAAGGTGCTCGCCACATTGCGTGAAATCGTCAGTGGCGGGCGCCTGATCTGCGTCTTCGGCTGTGGCGGCAACCGCGACAAGGGCAAGCGCCCGTTGATGGGGCGTGCCGTCGCCAACGGCGCGGACGAAGTCTGGGTGACCAGCGACAACCCGCGCAACGAGGATCCGCGTCACATCATCGACGATATTCTCGTGGGCGTCAGCGGCGCCAGGCCGGATAAGCAAGTGCACGTCGAGCCGGATCGTGCGCGCGCGATTTTCGAGGCCATCGGCGGTGCGCATCAGGGTGATGTGGTGCTGATTGCCGGTAAGGGCCACGAGGATTACCAGGAAGTCGCCGGCGAGCGCTCGCCCTTCTCCGACGTGGCGGTCGCGAAGAAGGCTCTGGAGGCGTGGGCATGAGCGACCGAGCCTGCGCAGCTGCGAGCACCGCGAATGGCCACCTGCGCCGATGTGCTGCAGTGGGCTATGGCGCAAACCTGACGGAGGCGTGGGCATGAGCGCGCCGATGATGCGTCTTTCCGAAGCCGCTGCCATGCTGGGCGTCTCCTTCTCCGGTACCGACGCCGACGTGGTGCGCGTCTCCACCGACAGCCGCACGATCCAGCCGGGCGATCTCTTCATCGCACTGCGCGGCGCGAAATTCGACGGCGGCGCATTCGCGGCCCAGGCCTCGCAGCAGGGTGCGGCCGGGGTGGTGCTGGATCGCACGCAGGCCCCCGATATTGCTGCCGCCCTCCGCGTCGACGATACCCGCCTTGCGCTGGGCAAGCTGGCCGCTGCCTGGCGCCAGCGCTTTGCCATTCCGGTCGTGGCCATTACCGGCAGCAACGGCAAGACCACCGTCAAGGAGATGCTGGCTGCGATCCTGCGGGTGGAAGCCGGTGCGGATGATGCCGTGCTCCATACTGAGGGCAACCTCAACAACGACATCGGCCTGCCGCTGATGCTGCTGCGCCTGCGCGAGACGCATCAATACGCCGTGCTGGAAATGGGCATGAACCACGCCGGCGAAATCGACTATCTGACGCGCCTGGCCGGGCCTGACGTGGCGGTGGTCAACAATGCGCTGTCCGCGCACATCGGCTTTCTCGGGTCGATCGAAAATATCGCGCGCGCCAAGGGTGAAATCTTCAATGGTCTGTCGGATGCCGGCATTGCAGTGTTCAACGCTGACGACCCGCACGCCTGGCTGTGGCGCGAGGCCAATGCGCAGCGCTGCGTGATCGACTTCGGCATCAGGCAGCCGGCTGCGGTGCGCGGGCATTGCCAGCCCGGCGATTTTGGTTCGGTGCTCACGCTCACGCTGCCCAATGCGACCCTCGACATCGCCCTGCAGGTGCCGGGCGAGCACAACGCGATGAATGCGCTCGCCGCGGCGGCTGCCGCCTTCGCGCTCGACGTCAGCCACCGCAGCATCGTCGCCGGCCTGTCCGGCTTCAGCGGCGTCAAGGGCCGTCTGCAGCGGAAGGCCGCGCTGCACGGCAGCACCTTCATCGACGACACCTACAACGCCAATCCCGATTCGGTGAAAGCGGCGTTGGCGGTACTGGCGTCGCAGCCCGGCCGGAAAATTCTGGTGCTGGGTGACATGGGCGAACTGGGCAGCGATGCCGCAGCGATGCATGCGCAGATCGGTCTGGCGGCGCGCGCAGCGGGGGTGGACCGGCTGCTGGCGCTGGGCGAGTTGACGCAGGAAACCGTCCGTGCCTTCGGCACTGGCGCGATGCATTTCGAGCGCATCCAGGAACTGCTCGCCGAACTCGAAAACGAACTTACGCCCGACACCACCGTGCTGGTGAAGGGCTCGCGCTTCATGCAGATGGAACGCGTGGTGCAAAGCTTTATGGAACACCCGGCGGCCTCGCAGCCCGGGTACGAGGAACACTGACATGCTCCTGTGGCTGTTTCAATATCTGGGCCAGGACATCCGCGCCTTCAACGTCTTCAATTACCTGACGCTGCGTGCCGTGCTGGCCACGCTCACCGCGCTGACGATCTCCTTCATCGTCGGTCCGGCCGTGATCCGCAAGCTCACGGCGCTGAAAATCGGCCAGTCGGTGCGCAGCGATGGTCCGCAGACCCATCTGGTCAAGGCCGGCACGCCGACCATGGGCGGCGCGTTGATCCTGGTGTCGGTCACCGTGACCACCCTGCTGTGGGCGGACCTGTCCAACGATTATGTCTGGGTGGCGCTCGTTACCCTGCTCGGCTTCGGCGTCATCGGCTGGGTCGACGACTGGCGCAAGGTGGTCGAAAAGAACTCGCGCGGCCTGCCTTCGCGCTGGAAGTATTTCTGGCAGTCGGTGATCGGCCTCGCAGTCGCGGCCTATCTGTGGCACAGCGCCAGCCTGCCGGCCCACACCGGGCTCATCATCCCTTTCCTCAAGCACGCCACGGTCCCGCTGTCGGCCGTGGGTTTCATCGCCCTGACCTACTTCGTCATCGTCGGTTCCAGCAACGCGGTCAACCTCACCGACGGTCTCGACGGGCTGGCGATCCTGCCGACCGTCATGGTCGCGTCCGCGCTGGCGATCTTCGCCTATGTCGCCGGCAACGCAGTGTTCTCGAAATATCTCGGCCTGCCGCACATTCCCGGCGCGGGGGAACTGGCGGTGTTCTGTTCCGCGATGGCTGGCGCCGGCCTGGCCTTCCTGTGGTTCAACGCCTATCCGGCGGAAGTGTTCATGGGCGACGTCGGCGCGCTGGCGCTGGGTGCCGCGCTCGGCGTGGTCGCTGTCATCGTTCGGCAGGAAATCATTCTCTTCATCATGTGCGGCGTCTTCGTGGTGGAAACGCTGTCGGTGATGGTGCAGGTTGCTTCGTTCAAGCTGACCGGCAAGCGCGTGTTCCGCATGGCGCCGATCCACCACCACTTCGAACTCAAGGGCTGGAAGGAAAACCAGGTGGTGGTGCGTTTCTGGATCATCAGCATGATGCTGGTGCTGATTGGCCTGTCGAGCCTGAAACTGAGATGAACTACGACAGCCTGAACCTTGCTGGCAAGAAGATCCTGGTGCTCGGCCTCGGCGACACCGGGCTGTCGTGTGCCCGCTGGCTGGCGGCGCGCGGTGCGCAGGTGAGCGTGGCCGACAGCCGCACGACACCGCCGCATGCCGCGCGTCTGGCCGAATGGCTGCCGCAGGTGCCGCTCTTCACCGGCCCGTTCGACGACGTGCGCCTGCAGGCGGCCGACATGCTGGTGGTGAGTCCCGGGGTGCCTCTGGCCGAACCGGCCGTCGCGCGTGCGATCGCGGCAGGCGTCGAGGCAGTGGGCGACGTCGAACTGTTCGCCCGCGCCATCCGTGCGCTCAACGCCGAACGTGCCGCATCGGCCAGTTCAAGTGGCCCGATGCGGGTGATCGCAATCACCGGCAGCAACGGCAAGAGCACCGTCACTGCGATGTGCGGCGACATGTGCCGCATGGCAGGCCTGGTCACCAGCGTGGCTGGCAACATCGGCCTGCCGGTGCTGGATGCGCTGGTCGAGATCGAACAGGGGAGTGCGCCTGCGCCGCAGGTGTGGGTTTTGGAGCTTTCCAGCTTCCAGCTCGAAACGACGTCCAGCCTCAATGCCGATGCGGCCACGGTGCTCAACCTGTCGGAAGACCACATGGACCGCTATCCCGACATGGATGCCTATGCGGCGGCCAAGGCGCGGATCTTCAGCGGCGACGGGGTGCAGGTGGTGAACCGCGACGATGCGCGCAGCCTCGCCATGGCATTGCCGGGCCGGCGCGTGGTCAGCTTTGGCCTCGACCGCTGCCCCCGGGGCGAGAATTTTGGCCTGTGCGAAGACGAGCTCTGCCTGGGGCGCGACATGCTGATGCCGCTGTCCGCGCTGCCGGTGGCCGGGCTGCACAATGCCGCAAACGCCCTGGCGGCACTGGCGCTGACCCGTGCGCTGGGCCTGCCGCTGGAGCCCCTGCTGCGTGGTCTGGTGCATTTCAAGGGACTGCCGCACCGGGTGGAAAAAGTCGCCGAAATCGAGGGCGTGACCTGGTACGACGACTCCAAGGGCACCAACGTCGGCGCCACCGAGGCCGCGTTGTATGGCCTGGGCGATCGCAAGGCGGTGGTGATTCTCGGTGGCGACGGCAAGGGGCAGGATTTCGGCCCGCTCAGGGCGGCGGTGGCAGCCAACGCCCGGGCCGTGGTGCTGATCGGGCGCGACGCGTCGCTGATCGGTGCCGCCATCGCAGGCAGCGGGATCGATACCTATCCGGCGGTCAGCCTGCCGGATGCGGTCGCCCAGGCACAGCGCCTTGCCCGTCCCGGCGACGCCGTCCTGCTCTCGCCCGCCTGCGCCAGTTTCGACATGTTCCGCAATTACGTGCACCGTGCCGAAGTGTTCATCGACGCCGTGAAAAAGCTGGCGGCAGAAAGGTCAGCCAACTGATGCTCTACGCTGCGCGCGCGCCCAAACCCAGTGCCGAGCTCGATTTCAGCCTGTTGTGGCTGGCCATGGGGCTGCTGGCGATCGGCCTGGTGATGGTGTATTCCGCGTCGATCGCGATCGCCGAGGCGGCCAAATACACCGGCCACAACGGCGCGTACTACCTGATACGGCAGGGCATTTTCATTGCCATGGGCATCGGCGTCGGCATGGCTGCGTTCCGCGTGCCGATGCGGGTGTGGCAGCAGGCCGCGCCCTATCTCTTTCTTGTCGGCCTGCTGTTGCTGGTGGTGGTGCTGATTCCCCATATCGGACGCGAGGTCAACGGCAGCCGCCGCTGGATTCCGCTCGGCTTTGCCAACCTGCAGCCGTCCGAACTGATGAAATTCCTTGCCGTGCTGTATGCCGCCGACTACACCACGCGCAAGGCTGCCTTCATGCATGATTTCAAGAAGGGTTTCCTGCCGATGGCCGCGGTGATGCTGGTGGTCGGTGCGCTGCTGCTGCGCGAGCCGGATTTCGGCGCCTTCGTCGTCATCATTTCCATCGCCATGGGCATCCTGTTCCTCGGGGGGCTGAACTGGAAAGTATTCGCCGGACTGGTGGTGGTGCTGCTGATCGGTTTCGTCCTCCTGATCCTGACGTCGCCCTATCGCCTGCAGCGCGTGCTTGGCTTCATGGATCCGTTCGCCGATCCGTATGGAAAGGGCTATCAGTTGTCGCATGCGCTGATCGCGTTCGGCCGCGGCGAATGGTTTGGGCTGGGGCTGGGCGGCAGCATCGAAAAATTGTTCTATCTGCCCGAAGCGCACACCGATTTCCTGATGGCGGTGATTGCCGAAGAGTTCGGGTTCGTCGGAGTGGTCGTGGTGATCGGCCTGTTCGCCTGGCTCATCATCAAGGCCTTTTTCATCGGTCACCGCGCCGCCCAGCTCGAGCGCAATTTCTGCGCCCTGGTGGCGCAGGGCATCGGCATCTGGATCGGGGTGCAGGCGCTCATCAACATGGGCGTGAACGTCGGCCTGTTGCCGACCAAGGGCCTCACCCTGCCCTTCCTGTCGTTCGGGGGCAGCGGCATCATCGCCAACTGCCTGGCGGTCGCCCTGCTGCTGCGCATCGACTGGGAACACCGGCAGATGATGCGGGGGAAAACCTTCTGATGGCCGCGCTGAACCGCACCCTCATGGTGATGGCCGGCGGCACCGGCGGCCACGTCTACCCGGCGTTGGCAGTAGCCGACGCGCTGCGCGCGCGCGGCTGGGACGTGTTCTGGCTGGGTACGCGCTCAGGGCTGGAGGCGCGCGTGGTGCCCGCGGCCGGAATCGACATGGTGTGGGTGAGCATGGGCGGCGTGCGCGGCAAGGGCGTGCTGAAGAAGCTGCTGTTGCCGGTCACGCTGCTGGTCGCCTTCTGGCAAAGCCTGCGGGCCATCCTGCAGCGTAGGCCGGACGTCGTGTTGGGAATGGGCGGCTATACCGCCTTTCCCGGCGGCATGATGGCGAGCCTGCTCAACAAACCGCTGGTCATCCACGAGCAGAATTCGGTCGGCGGACTCACCAACCGCGTGCTGGCGTGCCTGGCCGACCGCGTGCTGACGGCTTTTCCCAAGGTGTTCACCCACACGCATGACAAGCCGATTCCGTGCCGCCGGGTGGCGACCGAATGGGTGGGCAATCCGGTAAGGAGCGACATCGCCGCCACGACTCCAGCGGTGCACAGCGGGCCGCTGCGTCTGCTGGTGGTCGGCGGCAGCCTCGGCGCGCAGGCGCTGAACGAGCGGGTGCCGCAGGCGCTGGCCCTGCTGCCTGCGGACAAGCGCCCGCGCGTCGTCCATCAGTCGGGCCGGCAGCATATCGAGGCCCTGCGCGTGAACTATGCCGCCGCAGGTGTCGAAGCCGACGTACGTGATTACATCGAAGACATGGCCGCTGCCTATCGGGACTGTGATTTCGCCATCTGCCGCGCTGGTGCGATGACGGTGGCCGAACTGGCCTGCGCCGGCGTGCCGGCCGTGCTGGTGCCCTTCCCCTTCGCGGTGGACGATCATCAGACCGGCAACGCCGAATTTCTCGCCGATGCCGGTGCGGCGTGGCTGATCCAGCAGAAGGACCTCAGCGCGGAAAAACTGGCGACGCTGATCGGTGGCCTTGACCGTGCCGCGCTTGCCGCGATGTCGGCCAAGGTGCGCGCGCTGGCCAAACCCGATGCGACCCGGCAGGTCGCCGATATCTGCGAGGCTTTGGCGAAATGAAACACGCCGTCAAACACATCCATTTTGTCGGCATCGGTGGGGTCGGCATGAGCGGCATTGCCGAAGTGCTGCTGAATCTGGGCTATGCGGTATCCGGCTCCGATCTCGCCGACAACGCGGTGACGCAGCGCTTGGCGAAGCTGGGGGCGCGCATCCAGCGTGGACATGCAGCGGAGAACATCACAGGTGCCGATGCGGTGGTCACCTCGACTGCGGTGCAGGAATCCAACCCCGAAGTAATCGCTGCACGCGAGAAGAAGATCCCCATCGTGCCGCGTGCCCTGATGCTGGCCGAACTGATGCGGCTGCAGCGCGGCATTGCGATCGCCGGCACCCATGGCAAGACCACGACGACCAGCCTGGTCGCCAGCATCCTCGGCGAGGCGGGCATGGACCCGACCTACGTGATCGGCGGCAAGCTCACCGCTGCCGGCACCAACGCGCGGCTCGGCAAGGGCGACTTCCTGGTGGCCGAGGCCGACGAATCCGACGCCTCCTTCCTTTATCTCACGCCGGTGATCGCGATCGTCACCAACATCGACGCCGACCACATGGACACCTACGGCCATGATTTCGAGCGCCTGAAAACCGCCTTCGTCGACTTCTGCCAGCGCCTGCCCTTCTACGGCATGGCGGTGCTGTGCATCGACGACCCGCACGTGCGTGAAATTCTGCCGCGCATCACCAAGCCGATCATCACCTACGGCTTCGACGAGGCGGCGCAGGTGCGTGCAGTGAACCCGCGCTTCGAGCATGGCCGGATGCATTTCACCGTCAAGCGCGAAGGTGTGGCCGACCTTGACGTGGTGCTGAACCATCCCGGCATGCACAACGTGCTGAATGCACTGGCGGCGATTGCGGTGGCGACCGAAGTCGACGCCAGCGATGCCGCCATCGTCAAGGCGCTCGCCGAATTCCACGGCGTCGGGCGGCGTTTCCAGCGCTATGGCGAGCTGCCTGCCAGGGATGGCGGGCATTACACCCTGATCGACGACTACGGTCATCACCCGGTGGAAATGGCGGCCACGCTCGCCGCGGCCCGCGGCGCCTTCCCGGGGCGGCGGCTGGTCCTGGTGTTCCAGCCGCACCGCTTTACGCGCACGCGCGACTGCTTCGAGGACTTCGTGAAAGTGTTGTCGGAAACCGACGTGCTGGTGCTGACCGAGGTGTATCCCGCAGGCGAGGCGCCCATCGTGGCGGCGGACGGCCGTGCGCTCGCACGCGCGGTGCGGGTGGCCGGCAAGGTCGAACCGGTGTTCGTCGAAAACGTCGCCGATGTGCCCGCCGCCGTGCGCGATCTTGCGCAGGCGGGCGATGTGGTGCTGGTGATGGGCGCCGGCAGCATCGGTCAGGTGGCACCGAGTTTGGGGACGAATCATGCGGCATGACTACCGCATGAGCGAGATGGATCTGGGCGGCGGTGCCGCGCCGGTGCTGCGCGGCCATTTCCTTTACAACGAGCCGATGAAAAAGCATGTGTCGTGGCGCGCAGGCGGCGCCGCGCAGCGTGTCTATATCCCGGCCGACCTCGAGGATCTGACCTGGCTGATCCGCTCGGTCCCCGCACACGAGGACGTCCACATGGTGGGCCTGGGCAGCAATCTGCTGGTGCGCGACGGCGGGGTCCCCGGCGTGGTGATCCTGTTGCACGGCGTGCTGAAAAAACTGGCCATCGAAAGCCGTACGCATGGATTGCCGCCGGCGCCGGCGGATGTCGATACGGCCCTGGTGTATGCCCAGGCAGGGGTCGCCTCGCCCAAGCTGGCGCGTTTTGCCGCCAACCACGATCTCGTCGGCGGTGAATTCTGGGCCGGCATCCCGGGCACCGTTGGCGGCGCGATTGCGATGAATGCCGGTTGCTACGGCAGCGAAACCTGGGACAAGCTGGTGCAGGTGCAAACCCTGGATCGCGACGGCCAGCTGAACGAGCGGCTGCCGGATGAGTATGTGACCGGCTACCGCCATGTCGCGCTGAAGCTGCCGCACCAGGAATGGTTCATCGGCGGCTGGTTCCGCCTGGCACGCGGCGATGGCGCGGCTTCGCGCGAAACGATCAAGGCCTTGCTGAAAAAACGCATTGCCTCGCAGCCGCTGAACCTGCCCAACGCCGGTTCGGTGTTCCGCAATCCCCCCGGCGACTATGCGGCACGCCTGATCGAGACCTGCGGGCTCAAGGGTTTCAGGATCGGTGGCGCGCAGGTGTCGACCAAGCATGCCAACTTCATCGTCAACACGGGCAATGCCACGGCGACCGACATCGAGCGTCTGATCGAACATGTGGAAGACACCGTGGAGGCACGCACCAACGTGCGGCTGATCCGCGAAGTGAGAATTATTGGAGAACGTCAGTGAGTGCGATCGAATCGGCGAAGAAATTTGGCAAGGTCGCCGTGATGCTGGGTGGCACCTCGGCCGAACGGCCGGTGTCGCTCAACAGCGGTGCGGCGGTGCAGGCTGCCCTGACGCGGCAGGGGGTCGATGCGCACGCGTTCGACCCGGCGAACCGCAATCTCGGCGATCTCATCACCGGCGAGTTCGACCGCGTTTTCATCGCCCTGCACGGGCGCTACGGCGAAGACGGCTGCATGCAGGGCGCCCTGGAGCTGCTGGGCATTCCCTATACCGGCAGCGGCGTGATGGCTTCGGCCATCGGCATGGACAAGTGGCGTACCAAGCTGTTGTGGCGTGCCGCCGGCCTGCCGACGGCCGACTGGGACATCCTGACCGCCGCCAGCGATTTTGCCGCGGTGGAGAAGAAGCTGGGTCTGCCGATTTTCGTGAAACCGGCGCGCGAGGGATCGAGCATCGGCATGAGCAAGGTGACCGCGCCGGGCACGCTGAAGGCTGCCTATGAAACTGCCGCCGAACACGACGCGCTGGTGCTGGCGGAAAAATTCATCGACGGCGCCGAGTTCACCGTCGGCATCCTCGGCGACACCGCGCTGCCGCTGATCCGTCTGGAGCCCGCCAAGGACAAGGCGTTTTACGATTTCGAGGCCAAATACCTGCGCAACGACACCCAGTATCACTGTCCGGCCGGCCTGCCGGAGACGCAGGAAATGGCATTGCGGCAACTGGCGCTGGAGGCGTTCCGCCTGATCGGCGGGCGCGGCTGGGGACGGGTGGATGTGATGCTGGACAGTCTCGGCAATCCCTACCTGCTGGAAGTGAATACTTCGCCCGGCATGACCGACCACAGCCTGGTGCCGATGGCCGCGCGCGTCGCCGGGCTGGATTTCGACGCCCTGTGCCTGAAAATCCTGGAGCAGACGCTGTGACGTCGCTGGAACTCGCCGCCCATCCCCTGTCGCAGGTCGCCCGTGTGCTGACCTGGGGCGCGCTCGGCCTGCTTGCCTATGGCACGGTCAGCTGGGTCGCGGCGCAGCCCTGGTTCGCCCTCCACAACATCGATGTGAAAACCCCGGTGGCGCACGTTACCGAGGCGCAGATCCGGCTGGTGGCCGAACGCCGGGTGCGCGGCACCTTCTTTACCGTCGATCTCGAAAACGTGCGCAGCAGCCTGGAAAAACTGCCGTGGGTGCGCGAAGCACGGGTGGAACGCCGCTGGCCCGACACCCTGGTTGTCTCGCTTACCGAACATGTTCCGCTGGCGCGCTGGAACGACAACGCCTTGGTGAGCGAGGCCGGCGACGTGTTTGATGCGGCCCTGGATCAACCTCTGCCGCGTCTGGCCGGCCCCGACGGCAGCAGCGCCGAAGTGGTGGATGCCTACCGCCGCAACCAGGCCGTGCTGGCCCCGCTTGGCATGAAGATCAGCGAACTTCGGCTGTCGCCGCGCCGGGCATGGTGGATGCGCCTCGACAATGGCATGCAGCTTGCGCTGGGCCGGCTGCATACCGACACCCGTCTGGCGCGTTTCGTCAGCCTGTATCCGCGCCTGTTTGCCGCGCAGACCGTGGCAAGCGCCAACCCCACCAGCGCAGGGGCGCAGAACGCCAAACCCGTTGCCCCCGTTGCGCCCCTTACGGTCGATCTGCGTTATCCAGACGGCTTCGCCGTGCGGATGCCGCACGGCGTATCCCCTTTCAAACCGAGTGAAACATGAGTGCACCGCAACATGAGTAAGCCAAGAGATCCCAAGAACCTCGTCGTCGGCCTCGACATCGGCACCTCCAAGATCGTCTGCATCGTTGCCGAAATCTACGACGAGGGCATGCTCGAGGTCATCGGCATGGGCACGCACCCGTCGCGCGGCCTGCGCCGCGGCGTGGTGGTCAACATCGAAGCCACCGTCAACGCCATCCAGCGTGCGCTGGAAGAGGCCGAACTGATGGCCGACTGCAAGATCCGCGAGGTGTATACCGGCATCGCCGGCAGCCACATCAAGAGCTTCAACTCGCACGGCATGTTCGCCATCAAGGACAAGGAAATCAGCCAGATGGACGTCGACCGCGTGGTGGAAACCGCGCGTGCGGTGAACATCCCGACCGACCAGCAGATCCTGCACACCATCCCGCAGGAATTCATCGTCGACGGCCAGGAAGACGTGCGCGACCCGCTCGGCATGAGCGCGGTGCGCCTCGAAGTGAAGGTGCACATCGTCACCGGCGCGGTGTCGGCGGCACAGAACATCATCAAGTGCGTACGCCGCTGCGGACTCGAAGTCGCCGACCTGGTGCTGCAGCCGCTCGCCTCGGCGATGGCGGTGCTGACCGAGGACGAGAAGGAGCTCGGCGTGTGTCTCGTGGACATCGGCGGCGGTACCACCGACATCGCGGTGTTCACCAACGGCGCGATCCGCCATACAGCGGTGATTCCGGTGGCGGGCGACCAGGTCAACAACGACATCGCGGTGGCGCTGCGCACCCCACCGAAGGAGGCCGAGGACATCAAGGTTCAGTACGGCTGCGCGCTGCGCCAGCTGGCCGACGCGCGCGACATGATCGAGGTGCCCGGCATCGGCGATCGCCCGCCGCGCACGCTTTCCAGGCAGACGCTGGCCGAGTTCATCGAGCCGCGCATGGAGGAACTGTATTCGTTGGTGCAGGCCGAACTGCGCCGCAGCGGGTTCGAGGAACTGCTGTCGTCCGGTGTCGTCATTACCGGCGGTTCGGCGGCGATGCAGGGCATGGTCGAACTCGGCGAGGAGGTCTTTCACATGCCGGTGCGGATGGGCTGGCCGCGCTACGAAGGCGGGCTGTCGGATGTCATGCGCAACCCGCGCTACGCCACCTGCATGGGCCTGTTGATGGCAGGACTGGAAGCGCGCGGTCGCGATGCGCCGAAGCTGTCCAGCGGCAATTTCAAGGACATTTTTGAACGCATGAAAAGCTGGTTCAAGGGGAATTTCTGATGCGGTTGCAGGCAGGCAGAGGCAACGGCATTGGAACGGGATTTGGCGGTGGTGCTGGATGTGTCGATGCATCGTGGCAAACGCGCCAATGGATTTTGAGTGTGGTTTTTGATTGGACAAAAAGAGGAGCGCAACATGTTTGAACTGATAGATGTAGATACCCAGGATGCAGTCATCAAGGTGATTGGCGTAGGCGGCTGCGGCGGCAATGCGGTCGATCACATGATCACGTCCGGATTGAGCGGCGTGGAATTCATTGCGATCAACACCGATGCGCAGGCACTCAAGCGCAACCAGGCCAAGCTGCAGCTGCAGATGGGCAACGGCGTGACCAAGGGGCTGGGCGCCGGCGCCAACCCCGACATCGGCCGCGAAGCCGCGCTGGAAGACCGCGAGCCCATCGCCGAGCTGATCGACGGCGCCGACATGCTGTTCATCACCGCCGGCATGGGCGGCGGCACCGGCACGGGCGCGGCGCCGATCGTCGCGCAGGTCGCGAAAGAGCTCGGCATCCTGACGGTCGCGGTCGTGACCAAGCCGTTCGAGATGGAAGGCAACAAGCGCAACGCG
>DATCTE010000134.1:0-3275 GCA_036568085.1 Thiobacillus sp. | reverse complement strand
CATCGCCATCACGGCCACGCTCAACAATGTGGGCCCCCTGCTTGCAGATACGCCGGCCGACACGGTTCTGCTGCTGCAGGAATATCTGGCCGTGCTGGCATTCTCGTCCCTCGCGCTGGCTGCGCTACTACAGGAGCTGCGCGCGACTCACGACGAACTCGACCGTCTGAACCGCGAACTCGAAGCGCGGGTGGAAGCCCGCACCCATGAATTGCAGGAGGCCAACCAGCTCCTGGAGGCGCTGGCTTCGATCGACCCCCTGACAGGTGCCAGTAACCGACGCCATTTTATGGAGCTGGCCAAGGTCGAGATCAGCCGCGCCAAGCGTCAAGGGCTGCCATTGTCGGTGATCATGCTGGACATCGATTTCTTCAAGTCGATCAACGACCGCTTTGGGCACGAAGCTGGCGACAAGGTGCTGGTGGCGTTGGCTGCCACTATCCAGGCCACGCTGCGCGTCGGCGACATCTTCGCCCGTATGGGCGGCGAGGAGTTTATTGTCATGCTGCCCGGTCAAGGGCTTGCCGAAGCCTTGCCGATGGCCGAACGTCTGCGCCTGCTGATTGCGCAAAACGAGGTGCCGGACTGCCCGGCCCACATCACCGTCAGTGCCGGCCTTGCCGGCCTGGAAAACGAGTCGGATGAAATCGTCGATCTGCTGCGGCGCGCCGACCAGGGGCTCTATCAGGCTAAAAGCCAGGGCCGCAACCAGGTTTGCCTAGGGCGGCCCATGCCGTCGGACAAGCCGGTTGACGCATAAGCCGGCCGGGGCTCCGGAAACTCAGCAGCAGCCGCTGCCGTCTTCGCGCTTTGGGCAGCCCTCGGGCCGGTTGCGCGGCGGCAGCGGGCAACGGTTGATTTCGTCCGCGCTGCGCTGGAAGTAGCAGGTCATGGCGCTCGACGCGATGCCCAGCAGCCAGAATACGAAGAAGCCGACCGTATAGGCGGCGATGCGCTGTTCGATCACCGCCTCGCCACGGTACATGATCTCCAGCGGGTCGAATAGCGTGGTGAAGACGATGTCCGCCACCCCCGCAACGAGGAAGGACGGCCACAGGATGTGGATCAGGCGCTGCATCATGGCGTGCTCCTCGTGTGGGCGACGATCATCATTCTTCAGGCGAGTTCATCTTGCGCTTGTACCAGACCATCAGGTAAATCGCCATGCCGATGATGAAGAGGATGGTAAACAGGCTCAAGAGGCCTATCGGGCTGCTAAACAGCAGATTGAGTACGACGTCCATTTCAGTCTCCCTGTGGTTGTTGAACGATGGGGTCGGGTGACAGCGTGGCAGGCTGTCTGAACGGGGAATGCAGCACGCCGGCGAGTCGCCAGGTGGACGCGGCATCGACCAGTTGGGCATGCCACTTGCCATCGGGCATGGCGGGAAGCGCGGCGAGATAGCGGCCGGCGCCGGTCAGGTGGAGGGTGAGGACATGATCCAGGCCCTGGTGGGTCGGGTGCGCCAGGGTGAGGATCAATACGCCAGGGTAGGTTTTCAAATGCCCGGCCAGCGTCAGCATGAGCGTGCCGTCCGCGCTCTTCAGCGTGGCCGCGAGTCCCAGGGCGCGCGCGGCGTCGTCGCGCTCCAGCGTCTGGTTGATGGCGAGCCCTTCCTTGTAATAGTCGCCGACCACCAGGCCGTCGGCCGTCTTGAAGGCGATCCATGCGGTGGTGAGTCCGGCGACGACCGCGGTGGCTGGCAGGCTCATGAGGAACCACGGCCAGGGTTCGCGATACCAGGGCTTGGCGTGCAGGGTGGAATTCGTCATGTCGCGGTGTCCCATTCAAGCTAGCGGTTGAAGAATTTGGTGGCGACATCCTGCCTGATGCGCGGGTCGTCGGTGGCCTGTACCGTGAACGTCACGTCGATCGAGCGGCCTTTCAGTTCTTCCGGATCGGCGATCAGGCTCACTGGAAGGTCGATGGTCTGCAAGGGGTCCGCTGCGATCCCGTCGGTGGCGGTTACGACCTTCAGATCTTCGATCCCTTCTGCCTTGATGGTGTAGTGATGTGGCCGGGCGTCCTTGTTGATGATCTGGAGGCGATAGACGTTTTCGATCATGCCCTCGTCGGTTTCTTTCGACAGCGCCACGCGGTCGCGCACCACGCCGACATTGAGCGGTACCCGCGTGGCGAGGCTGTAGACGAATGCGCCCGCGATCAGCGTCAGCAGCACGGTGTAGATGATGGTGCGCGGACGCAGGACGTGCTTGACGATGCCGGTGTCCGGGTATTTCCCCTTCACCACGTTTTCCGTGGTGTAGCGGATCAGCCCGCGCGGGTATCCCATCTTGTCCATGATCTGGTCGCAGCCGTCGATGCAGGCGGCGCAGCCGATGCATTCGTACTGCAGGCCGTTGCGGATATCGATGCCGGTGGGGCAGACCTGCACGCAGACGTTGCAGTCGACGCAGGTGCCGAGACCGGCGGCCTTGTAATCGGTCTTCTTGCTGCGCGGGCCGCGCGGCTCTCCGATCGAGCTGTCGTAGGTCACGGTCAGCGTGTCGGAATCGAACATCACGCTCTGGAAGCGCGCGTAGGGACACATGTACTTGCACACCTGCTCGCGCATGAAGCCGGCGTTGCCCCAGGTGGCGAACGCGTAGAACAGCACCCAGAAGGTTTCCCACGGGCCGAGGCTGGCACGGAGCGTTTCTGCCGCCAGCGTCTGGATCGGGGTGAAATAGCCGACGAAGGTGAAGCCGGTCCATAGCGCGATCGCGAACCACACGAGGTGTTTGAGGCCGCGCTTTCTCAATTTGTTGGCGTTCCAAGGCGACTGGTCGAGTTTTCTGCGGGCGACATGGTCGCCTTCCAGCCAGTTTTCCACCCACATGAAGATTTCGGTGTACACGGTCTGCGGACAGGCATAGCCGCACCACAGGCGCCCGGCCACAGCGGTGAACAGAAAGAGCGAGAGCGCCGACAGGATCAGCAGGCCGGTCAGGTAGACGAAATCCTGCGGCCAGAACACCAGGCCGAAAATATAGAATTTGCGTGCGGCCAGGTCGAACAGCACCGCCTGGCGGTTGTCCCAGTGCAGCCAGGGCATGCCGTAATAGAGCGTCTGGGTCAGCAGCACCAGCGCGATGCGCCAGTTGGCAAATACGCCGTGCACCGCGCGCGGCTGGATTTTTTGCCGGATCGCGTAGAGCTGCTGCTCGGTCGCGGCGTCGGCGGAGGCGGGCTGCTTGTCGTTGGTCACTGCGTTTGTCCGTGGAATGTCAGAGCCGCTTCAACGTACTGGAACAATACGTTCAAGCGGCTCGCC
>DATCTE010000133.1:0-6336 GCA_036568085.1 Thiobacillus sp. | reverse complement strand
AGCGTCCAGCACCCGGGCCAGTTTCCGGGCCACGACCAGCGCGCCGGGGTCGTAGCCGCGGTGAGTTTCCAGTACGGCCTCCAGGCCTGAAAACAGCGCACGATAACGCGGCGGGATGAAGTTGCCGCCATGCTCACAGGTGATCAGGACGTGATCTGTCTGGGCCATGGCTTCAGTCCACGAACATCCGGCCCGCTTCCAGGCAGTCGCATAGCGCACGGTAGACCGTCTGCAGACGCGCGTTCGAAGCGTCCGTCCCGATCGCCCGCAGAATGCGGCGGGCCAGCGGCCCCTGTTCCAGGATCACGCGCAGCGGCGCGTGCCAGGGGCCGTCATGGTCCGGCACGGCCGTCTCGACGAGGTGCCGCCATAGCGCGCCGGCCTGGCATGAGCGGCCGGGAAAGCCGAGCTGCCGCAGGTAGCCGGCATCGTCGATCGTGGCCGCTTCGGCGTCGCGGACGCAGGCGTGCAGGATGTTTGCCAGGGCGTCCGTGCCCAAAGCCTGCTGCGTGGCGAGCGGCGACCATTGGCCATCGTAGAGTGCCCGAATGACGGCCGTGGCGACGGCGGCGATGGCAAGGTCGGCCTGCGGACATTCCTGCACGTCGATCACGCGGATCTCGATTGCGTTGCGCTCGAAGCGCGGGATCGCGCCGCGGGCGTTGAGCCATTCGTGGCGCAGCACGCCCTCGGGATCGAGCGGTGAGATGTCGCGGTACATCGGAGCCAATACCTGCGCCTCGTAGTCGGCGCGGCTGGCGATGGTATCCGGGATGACCTGGCCGATCACCGAGGGGACGCGCGCGACGGCCGTGCTGTAGGCCGCCATGCGGGTATCCAGATAGCCGCTTGGCGCGCCGTCGGCGATGGGCGAGCTCGCTGCGAGCGCCGGCAGGATGGGCAGCAGCAGCCGCACGGCGGCATGCAGCCGGGCGAACTCGTTATCGCCGGCGAAGGGCAGGTTGAGGTGCATGCTTTGCAGGTTGGCCTGGCCGTGCTGCCGGCAGCCGAAGATGCGGTCGTAAGCCTGGTAGATGGGTGCGTAGTCGTGGGGCCACAGGCGCGTGTCGGCAGCGGGGTCCATCCATGGATGCATGCCGCCCGGCATGAGGCGGGCGCCGAGGGGTGCCAGCAGCCGGTCGATGACGCCGACCTCGGCCTGGAACCCCGTGGCAAGGGATTCGAGCGCGGGCTCGGGGCGGATGTTCTTCAGCTCGACGAGATGCAGCACGATCTCGTTGGACCAGCCGAAGCGTCCGCGTTCGACGTCCAGGCCATCACTTCCGGAGGCCGCCCGCAGCAGGGCGTCGGCGACCGGCATGACCGACAGCGTCTGGCGATCCACGATCATGTATTCCAGCTCGATGCCGTAGCCCGCAAAGGCGTGCAGCGCAGGGGGGGAAGGCATCAGGCGCTCACCCGCTTGCGTGCTTCGATGCGGCGAACGAACGAGCCCATGATCTCGCGGTAGAGCGCATCCTTCAGCACGCCGTCCTCGTTGCCGGCATCGACGTTGGGATTGTCGTTGACCTCGATGATGTAGCAGCGGTTGCCCACCTGCTTGATGTCGACGCCATAGAGGCCGTCGCCGATCAGGTTGGCCGCCTTGAGCGCGATCTTCACCACCTCTTCCGGCGCTTCGGCCACCGCCACGGCCTCGACCGGGCCTTCCTCGTAGCCCGTGCGCCCTGCCTCGCGCCTGACGATCTGCCAGTGCCCGGCGGCCATGAAGTACTTGCACACGAACAACGGCCGCCGGTCGAGGATGCCGACGCGCCAGTCGAATTCGGTGGGTAGAAATTCCTGGGCGACGATCAGCTCGGATTTCTGCAGCAGCGCGTTGACCTGCTCGAACAATTCCTGCTCCGACTCCACCTTGGCCACGCCGAGCGAGAACGAGCTGTCCGGCTGCTTGAGCACGCACGGCAGCCCGAGGTTGGGGATGATCTGTTCGACGTTGTCGCGGTGCACCATCAGCGTCCGCGGCGCTGGAATGTGGTGTCGGGTGAGCAGCTCGGCGAGATAGACCTTGTTGTTGCACTTGAGGATGGAGTCCGGATCGTCGATGACCACCAGGCCTTCCGCGGTCGCCCGCCGCGAGAAGCGGTAGGTGTAGTGATTGGCGAAGGTGGTGTCGCGGATGAACAGGGCGTCGAACTCGGGCAGCCGGGCAAGATCGGTACGGGTGATGAATTCCACGTCGAGTCCGACGCCCTCCGCGGCCTTCTCGAATTTCTGCAGGGCACGCGCGTTGGAAGGCGATTCCGGATTGTCGGGGTCGTGCAGGATGGCCAGGTCGAAACGCGGTGCAGGACGCGTGTGCGTGCGCCGCCGGTGGCCCATGAAATACGCGGTGGCGGCCTCCACCACGAAATCCTGGTGATGCGGCGGGATGTCGCTGGTGGCGATGGCGCGCACGCTGTGCAGGCGCCAATGCTCGCGATGGCGCTCGAAATGCGCGCGCAACAGGGGCGCCTGCAGCAGGCTGAAAAGCCGGTGGCTCAAGGCATCGTGGCGAATCGCCACGTTGCGGCCGAAATAGATGCTGAGCTCGAATGCATCCGACTTGATGGGGGCGAGCGATTTCTGCACCAGTTCGTCGAGGTTCTCGGTGAGCAGCCGCACCAGGTTCTGCGATTGCAGGTCCTCCATCGTGCTCACCCGGGGCAGCGGCTTGTGGCCACGCGCCTCGGCCAGCAGGGAGACGTAGTAGCCCAGGCTTTGATAGCGATAGGAGCGGCACAGGTTGAATGCCTTGACGGAACGCCCCTCGCCATAGGCAGGATCGGTCAGGTAGGCGCGCGCCGACACGACGCTCACGCCGGGGATGTCGAGCGGCCAGTCGTCCGGGTTGTCGACGATGATGAGGATGCTCACAGGTCGTCCCGGGGTGCTGCCCGTGGTGGATAGACCAGCAGCAGGTTGGCGTCGTGGGTCACGATGCCGAGCAGCACCGCGCCGATGAGGCGATCGATGTTGACCCAGTATTCGTGCGACGGGCTGTAGGGGTGGCGCCAGTAGGGGTCGGCCACCAGTACGCTGCGCTTCTTGCGGTCGTAGCCCGCGAGCACGACGAAATGGCCGGCCGGCAGGCCGCGAATGTCGTCCGGCACGTCGTCCGGCCCGAATTCGCGCGCCGCGCGATACAGGTAGGTGGAACTGAGGCCGGTGATGATGGGCAGATTGCGGCGCAGCAGGCCGCGGATCAGCGGACGCGAGAGATCGGTCAGGCGCAGGCGTCCGCCCAGGCGCAGGAATTCCAGGTAGCCCTCGGTGACGCGCTGCAGCCTCGCATCATGCTTCTTCTCCACCTGCTGCCGCTGAAGGCGCTCGGCGATGTCCACCCCCGGCACAAACCAGGTGGGATCGAACACGGTCAGGTTGTAGGTGTAGAGGGTGGCCTGATAGCCCTGGCGCAGGGCGTCGCAGGCCAGAAAGATGGCGAAGGTGCCGCCGTGCTCCAGCTTGTGGGTGCGGGCGATCACGTCCGCAAGCGGAACGTCCGTGCCCCAGTAGTTGTAGACGGCCTGCAGGCAGGTGGGGCCGCAGGTCGTCTCGTCCGGCTGCGGCAGCATCGTGAGCGGCAGGCGCAGCGTGATGGGATGCATGAAACGGTCCTCCCCGGGAAGCGTCGTGTGCCTGTTCGGCAGACGGGGTCGGTGCCGGCCTAGCGTGCCCACACCACGCGCAACAGATTCTCCTGCTCGTTGTAGTGGTACTCGAGCTCACCCTGGTAGGCGTGATGCAGCGCTTCGCCGATGCCGCGGGCGAGATGGATGTCGGTCGTGGTGATCAGGAGGCCGCCATCCTCGTCCTCGATTTTCATGATCCGTTTCAGCGGATGCTCGGCCTTGGCATGCGCTTCTTCGTTTCTGGCCAGGTGCAGCAATTCCTCGCGGTGATCCTTGAGGAACGGGCCGTTCACGCTCACATACCCGGCCGGGTAGTCGTCATGGATGCGGTGACACGCCGGGCACATTTCCTCGTGGGCCTGGGCAGGCTTCACCAGCCATTGCCAGCGGCCATCGTGGAATACGGCACCACATTGCGGACAGACCGTGGGTTCCGGCAGCTTGTGCTTGGCCTTGTAGGCGTCGTGCCGGGTTTCCTGGACCATGCGATCGCGGCGGACGGGGTGGAAATCAGTGAATCGGGATTTCATGTTGCGCTCCTTCAGTGATGACAAAAAGATCTGCTTACATCCACTCTTTTTCCGCGGCAGGGCGCTGTTCGCCCCACAGTGCGCCCGGCGGCAGGTCGAGCAGGGAATAGGCGCCTGGCCGCAGCGACGGCAATGCGCGCGCGGCGGCCAGCATCATCCGAGCAGCCAGCCCCGCCTCGTCGTAGCGGGCTTCCAGCAGGAAGGACGCATGGCCGGCCTCGCCCGCTGCAGCACGGCGTTCAAGCGCCACGCCACGGTTGGTTTCTTCCAGCGCGGCAATACTGGGTACGGGAAACACCAGTGTCTCCTCATCGCGAAAGAGGGGATCATTGACGAGCGCATTCTCGATTTCGGCCGCATCGGCCGACGGCTCCAGTTCGACATAGACATAGCGCTGGGGGGTGTCTGTACGGGACAGGCGTTCTGTCGCCAGCGCCTGTTTCACCCCCTTGATGCCTGCCGCGGCCAGGGTGTGGTGCAGGCTGCTCCCGGTGTGCAGGCTGGTTTCCGTATGCCCGCGCGGCGCCAGCAGCGCGAACTGGCTGCGGAAGAGGGAGAGGGCGCCGGGATCACAGCCCGCGCCGACGATGGCGGGCACCTTGTGACGCAGTGCGTCATGATGGATTTCCGCCTTGTGGCCAAGGAAGGATTCGCCGTGAAAGCGGGCGCATTCGACCACGGGAATGCGGCTTTGCAGCAGGCCTTGCGCAACGTCCATGACCGCATCGACCGGAACGCAGATGAGTGCGGCATCCACGTTGTCGAGTTCGCTGACATGGGTCACGACAGGGGCTTTCAGCCAGGATTCCGTTGCGCTATCCGGTCGCCGCACCACGCCTGCCAGTTCAGCTGTCTGATCGGCAGCGATGGCCTCGGCACATTTGCGCCCCAGACGCCCCAACCCGATGATGGCAAGCCGAATTTTCTTCATGTTGTTACGCCGGCATGATGGACGCGGTCCGTATGTAAAAAAACGCTCTCGTTATTCATGTTAGGACGCGCGTATCACCGCGTCGGCTTCAGCAGGCCCGGCAAGGGAGGCGACGCCTGCCCCGCCATCGTGGCCGCCTAGACCTTGTGTTCCAGTGCAATCCCGGCCAGCTCGACGACCACGCCCAGTGCAAGCACCGCCAGCCCCGCCCATATTTCGGGCGCCAGGGCCATCAATACGCCACCCAGCACCACCAGGGCTGCCGCCAGTACACGTCTCGTTCGCCGCGTTCTCAACATGCAGAGGTTCCTCCATCCTTGGCCGGACTACTCGTAGCGCAGAAATTCTTCGGCGAGCATGTCGGCGCCAAATCGCTCGATCAGCGACTCGATCTCCGGCAACAGCGTATCGTCTTCGTCGTCTTCCAGTGCGCCGTCGCCCACCAGCCGGGCGCCCAGCCCCGCCAGGAGGGCATCGCGGACGGTCGCGAGCGTCGGCGGATTTTCGCGGTTCTCGTCGTTGACCACCGACTCGATCGCGCGCGAAAGGGCTTCGCTGGCATTGACCTGCGCGAAATCGACGGCCAGTGCGGTGGCGCCGAACTCCTCGATGAGGGCGTCCAGTTCGTCGAGGAGCGATTCGCTGACGTCGAAGTGATGCATGCGCTCGGCCTCGTTGAAATCGGCAGGCAGCAGGTCGCCGAGAAAGCGGCGGACCGCCATGAGCGTGACGGGCTGCTCGCACTCCGGATTGTTGATCCGGCTGTTGAGTAGCGCCGACAGATGCGGGCTGACGCGACTGGCGACATCGATGGAATTACGGGTCATGGCTTTTCCTGTTTGTCTGAAGGCATCGTGACTGATCGTGAATTTTTCAACACTGCCTATATCAAGGTATAGCAGAAGCTTGACGCTCGATCAGTTCTGCAACAGTTCCACCAGCGAACCCCCGCCATGCAGGCGGCGGATGGCCTCGGCGATCAGCGGCGTCGAATCCAGCACCTCGACCCGCTGGCCGACCAGCGCCGGCGACAACCGGAAAGGCGGAATGGCATCGGTGACCAGCACTTTCTCCAGGGCCGCATCGGCCAGCACCTGCTCTGCCGCGCCGGCGAACATGCCGTGGGTGGCTGCGGCCAACACCCGCTTTGCGCCCAGCGTCTTGCAGGCCGTGGCGGCGCGTGCCAGGGTCGTGCCGCTGCCGATGAGATCGTCGACGATGAGGGCGGTCTTGCCGCCGACCT
>DATCTE010000132.1:0-2783 GCA_036568085.1 Thiobacillus sp. | reverse complement strand
ACCCGCGAAGTAATCTTTCAAGGGTTAAAAAACCGCGCTCTCGGGCGCGGTTTTTTATGCCGGACTGGTGAGAAACGATTGCCACCAGCGCTTGCGCTGGCCGGTCACCACCCCGCGCATCTCGAGCTCGCGCGGCGGTGTCTGGCTCATCAGCCAACCGGGCACCACCGAGGATTTCATCGCGCTGGAGCCGCACGAGCTGCCAAGATGGTTGGGATCGTAAATCTTGATGAAGCTGGGCGCATCCAGATTGTCCGCGTAGACAATCGCGCAATAATCCTCGTGATGTTCGCGCCGCAGCAATTCATCCAGTTCGCGCATGAACTGCTGTACTTTGTCGGCGGCAGCCGGCTCTGCCGGCACATCCTGCCCCACTGCATAGAGATACCAGCCCGCCCCGGCATCCACTTTTTGCCAGAACGCCGTCAACTGATCCCAGCGCATCACGCTGTAAAGCAGCCCATTGTAATAACGGTCGAATTCGTCGGTATCTGCCATGGCTCTCTCCGCAGTGAGTCAGATGGTAGGGGCGACGGGACGTCGCCGGCTTATTCTGCCGCACGTCAGGCACCCATGATTGGCAACCTGGCGCGCCTCTCTTCTTATTTATTATTTAGCGACCTGGCGTTCGCGGATTTCCTCGAGCGTCTTGCAGTCGATGCACAGCGTCGCCGTTGGACGTGCCTGCAGGCGCTCCAGCCCGATCTCGACCCCGCACGACTCGCAGTAGCCGTAATCGCCGCCGTCGATCTTGGCAATCGTCTCGTTGATCTTCTTGATCAGCTTGCGCTCCCGGTCGCGGTTGCGCAGTTCCAACGCCATGTCGGATTCCTGGGTGGCACGGTCGTTTGGATCGGCGAAAACCGTCTGCTCGTCCTGCATCGAATGCAGCGTGGTATCGATGTCCTGCGACAGTTCGCCTTTCCAGGCTTCGAGCATTTTGCGAAAATGCGCGAGCTGTTTCGCGTTCATGTATTCTTCGCCCTTTTTGGCCTTGTAAGGCTCGAAGCGCATCAAAGTTTCAGCCATCTCGTTCTCTGTTCTCTTTGAAAATTTCGGTCTAATCCGGGCCAAGCCCAACCTGCTTTAATATCAGAATCACTTAAGCGCCGCAACCCATATGACACTACACGCCCTACTCTTCGACGTGGACGGCACGCTTGCCGACACCGAACGCGACGGCCACCGGCCCGCCTTCAATCAAGCCTTTGCCGACGCCGGCCTCGACTGGCACTGGGACGTCGCCCTCTACGGCAAACTGCTCGCCGTCACCGGCGGCAAGGAGCGGATGAAGCACTATATCGACCACTTTCGGCCGGACTATAGCAAGCCGGACAACTTCGACGAACTGGTGGCCGAGCTGCACCAGGCCAAGACCCGTCATTACGCTGCACTCGCCGCACGCGGCGGCATCCCCATGCGCCCCGGCGTCAAGCGTCTGCTGGTCGAAGCACGCGTCGCCGGCCTGCGCCTGGCGATCGCCACCACCACCACCCCGGAAAACGTCACCGTGCTGCTGGAACACAGCCTCGGTGCAGGCACCCAGGACTGGTTCGAGGTCATCGCAGCGGGCGACATCGTGCCGGCCAAGAAACCTGCGTCCGACATCTATCACTACGCGCTGGAAAAGATGGGGCTCGCCGCCGCCGACTGCCTGGCGTTCGAGGACTCGGAAAACGGCCTGCGCGCAAGCCTTGGCGCCGGCCTGAAAACGCTGGTGACGGTGAACGACTACACGCTGGATCACGATTTCACTGGTGCCGCCGTCGTGCTGTCCGATCTCGGCGATCCCGGCGCGCCGAACCGGGTGCTCGCCGGCCCCGATCTCGGCCAGTCCTTCGTCGACGTGGCCTACCTAAAAGCGCTACACCAGCTTTAAGCCGCTCACTGCTTGCCGCCCCCTCAGGGATTGTGCATCAACGCGGCTTCCAGCGTATTTTCCAGCAGGGTCGCCACGGTCATCGGGCCCACCCCGCCGGGCACCGGGGTGATCCAGCTGGCGCGTTCGACGGCCGAATCGAAATCGACGTCGCCGACCAGCTTGCCGTCAGGCAGGCGGTTGATGCCGACGTCGATCACGATCGCGCCCTCACGCACCCAGTCGCCCGGGATCATGCGCGGCCGCCCCACCCCCACCACCAGCACCTCGGCGGAGCGCACGAAGCTTTCCAGGTCGCGGGTGGCGCTGTGGCACACGGTGATGGTGCAGCCCGCCAGCAGCAGTTCCAGGCTCATCGGCCGGCCGACAATGTTGGATGCGCCGACCATCACCGCATTCTTGCCGCGCAGTTCCTCTCCCGTGGCGCGCAGCAGCGTCATGATGCCGCGCGGGGTGGACGGCCGCAGCGTCGGCATCTTCACCGCCAGCCGGCCGATGTTGTAGGGATGGAAACCGTCGACGTCCTTGTCGGGGCGGATGCGCTCGATCACTGTCTCCGCATCGATATGCGCAGGCAGCGGCAGTTGCACCAGGATGCCGTCGATGGCCGGGTCGGCGTTCAGCGTGTCGATCAGCGCCAGCAACTGGTCCTGCGTGGTGGCGCTGGGCAGGTCGTGCGACACGCTGGTGACGGCGGCGCGCTCGCACGCGCGCTTCTTGTTGCGCACATACACCGCCGAAGCGGCATCGTCGCCAACCAGGATCACCGCCAGGCCGGGACGGCGTTTGCCCTGCGCCTCGCGTTCGGCCACCTTGTCGTGGATCACTGCGAGAATGGTGTCGGCCATGGCCTTGCCGTCGAGAATACGTGCGCTCATCAAGACAACCCTGAAGCAAAAGGGTG
>DATCTE010000131.1:0-2762 GCA_036568085.1 Thiobacillus sp. | reverse complement strand
CCACCAGAGTTTTGATGTCGTTCGTGCTGAGTTTTGCGTACTGGTCATGGGCGAGCTGGTCGAGGGTGGCGTCCAGTTCCTTGATCTGCTTTTTCAGTTCGCTTTGCTGCTTCTCCAGGGTGCTCCATTGCTTTAGCACTTTGGCTTCCTCGGCGCTGTCGCGGTCGCCTTTGATTTCTTTCAGGCGCTTGGCAACTTCGCCCTTGTTGATCTTTTCCAGTTCGGCAAAGGCGCCGTCTTCACCGCTGTGTTCTTCTTCCAGTTCGGTGAGCTGGCTGGTGATGCTGTCGAGTTCGGTTTGCAGCTCGGCCAGTTCGGCCTGCTGTTTGGCGAAGTAGCGGGCAACGATATAGGGCTTGGGAATCAGGTCGCAGGCCCAGCCCTTGTCTTTTAGCTGGCCCTGTTTTTTGCCGGCTTTCATTTCTTCCAGCACGCGGCGCGGTTCGGCGATCCAGCCGTCGGCGGCGATGGCGTAGGCGTCGTCCTGCATGGTGTCTGCCCAGTAGTCCATCAGGTGCTGGTAGATGTCGTAGGTATCCAGTAACGGTGCCTTGCGGAAGGTGTCGAGCAGGTCTTCGCCGATCTGGTGGATCAGTGTCTTGGGGTGGCCGTCGAGGTCGAAGGCTTTCAGTACCTTGGTGTTGCGCGCGCGCCAGTCATTGAACAGCTCGGTGATGGTGCTGCGGAAGCGGGCGAATTCGGCGTGTTCGAGAATGCTGGTTTTGACGCTGGCCATGTCGACCTTGAGGTCGGCGTAGCCGGGGTGTTTGTTGGCGCAGAACAGCGCCTTGCGCAGGCCGGGCAGCACTTGCCAGTAGGCGGCGAGGCCGGGCACTGGCGGGAAGCTTGCCGGATCGCCGTCGATATCGCGCTCGGGGATGCCGCCGTTCAGGTGGGCGTGGATGTCGTGCAGGTCTTCCGGTTCGCTGGTGTCGATATAGCGCGGCAGGTTCAGGTTGAAATCGTTTTTCGTGTCGGCGATTTCATCGAAGGGCACCATGCGGGCATAACGCGGCACGTCCAGCTGCTTGCGGAAGGTGTCGACGATGCGGTGGATGTCCTGTTCGCGCAGGCGGTTCTTGTTGCCGTCTTTGATAAAGCCCTTGGCGGCGTCGATCATGAAGATCCCTTTGCGCGCCTGAGCGTTCTCTTTATCCAGCACCAGAATGCAGGCCGGGATGCCGGTGCCGTAGAACAGGTTGGCGGGCAGGCCGATAACACCCTTGAGGTAGCCGGAGCGTACCAGTGCCTTGCGGATCACGCCTTCGGCGTTGCCACGGAACAGCACGCCGTGGGGCAGGATCACGGCGCCCTTGCCCGTGCTGTTCAGCGAGCGGATCACATGCAGCAGGTAGGCGTAGTCGCCCTGTTTGGCCGGCGGCACGCCCCAGCTGAAACGCTGGAACGGGTCGTTGTCCGGGGTGAGGCCGGTGCTCCAGGCCTTGTCGGAAAACGGCGGGTTGGCGACCACGTAATCGTAGGTGCGCAGTTGCTCGCCATCCTTGAACTTCGGATTAGCGAGGGTATCGCCCTGCAGGATGTTGGCGGTGGGGAAGTCGTGCAGGATCATGTTCATGCGGGCGAGACCGGCGGTGGTCACGTCCTTTTCCTGGCCTTCCAGGGTGATGTGCTTGCCCGCTTCGGCGGCCACTTTCAGCAGCAGCGAGCCGGAACCGCAGGTGGGGTCGTAGGCGCTGGTGCGGGCGGTGGTGTTGTGCGGGCCGAGGCCCAGCACCTGGGCCAGAATGCGGCTGACTTCCGACGGGGTGTAGAACTGGCCCTTGCTCTTGCCGCTTTCGGTGGCGAAGTGGCGCATCAGGTATTCGTAGGCGTCGCCGAGGATGTCGTCGTGCTCGGCGCGGTTCTTGGCGAAATCCAGTTTCGGGCTCTGGAAGATAGCGATCAGGGTGCTCAGGCGATCGACCATGGCCTTGCCTTCGCCGAGCTTGTTGGCGTCGTTGAAGTCCGGGAAGTCGGTGCGCGCCAGGCGCTGGTTGGCATCCACCAGCGGCTGGATGATCTGGGTGTTGATCTTGTCGCCGATGTCGCTCTTGCCCTTGAGCTGGATCATGTCCTTGAAGCTGGCGCCCTTGGGGATCACCACCGGCGGCTCGAAGCCGTCGTAGTCGGCGTATTTGTCCGAGATGTATTTGATGAACAGCATGAACAGCACGTAGTCCTTGTACTGGGAGGCGTCCATGCCGCCGCGCAGGGCGTCGCAGCTGGCCCAGATGGAGGAATAGAGTTCGGATTTCTTGATGGCCATTCGTGGTTCCTGAGTAAAGCCCGGCGTGGCGCAAAGGGCGCCCCGCTGGGGGTTTGAGGTGTTACGGGAGCAGGGTTGGGTCGCGCGGTGGCGGCGATATCTGGTTGAGCATCTTCTTATCCATGTGCTCTGGCTTGCTCCCGGTTGGCACGGCGGGCCTGCAGGCCCGGGCGCCGAAATCTGATCCCGAATCCTACTACGACGGGGTTCGTAGGAGTATAGCTCGGCGGGTGGGGATTATTGCGACAGGGGCTGTCGCAGCGGTGGGTATTGTGTGGCTCTGCGGGTTGGCGAGCCCTGTTGGCGGTTATTGGGTACAGTCGGTGGATGTTGCCGGCGGTTCGTGCGGGCGTAAGCAGTTTATGAGGAGGCAGGGGCGGTTATGAGGGATGCTGAGGAAAAAGGGGGCGCGCTTGTCGCTGAGTGTCGGCAGCTTGGTCTGGATGGGTATCGGGATCGGCTGGTAGAGCAAAGAGAGCCTGCGGCGGCGTCTGTT
>DATCTE010000130.1:0-2278 GCA_036568085.1 Thiobacillus sp. | reverse complement strand
GGCTCGGTGATCGGGCAGGCGATCGGGCAGGACCGTTTTTCGCACGACCAGTCGCAGGCGCAGCGGATCATGTCGCACATCATGATGGTGTTCGGGCTGGCGCCGGCCATTGCGCCTATCCTGGGCGGCTGGCTGCACGTGAGCTTCGGCTGGCGCTCCACCTTCATCTTCCTGGCCGTGTTCGGCGCGCTTCTGATCGCGCTGGTCTACCGCATGCTTCCCGAAAGCCTGCCCAAGGAGCAGCGCCATGCCTTCCACGGCGTGGCGATTGCGCGCAACTACCTGAAGGTGTTGAAGAATCCTGAATTCCTGCTGCTGTCGCTGGCGGTTGGCCTGTCCTTCGGCGGACTGTCGCTGTACATTGGCTCGGCCGCCAACTTCGTGATGGAGATCCTCGGCCTGCCCGAGACTTCGTTTGGCTGGCTGTTCGTCCCGCTGATCAGCGGCATGGTGGTCGGCTCGGCGTGGGGCGGCCGGAAGGCCAACCGCATCGCCCCGGTGCACATGATCTGGCTGGGCTTTGCGGTAATGGGCGTCGCGGCGGCGGTCAACGCGGGCTACAACGCCCTGTTCCCGGCCGCCGTGCCGTGGGCGGTGCTGCCCCTGATGGCCTACACCTTTGGCCTGGCCGCCGCCATGCCGGCGATCCAGGTGCGCGCGCTCGGCCTGTTCCCCGATAACCGGGGACTGGCGTCATCGATGCTGTCGTTTATCCAGATGATGTCGTTCGCGCTGGTGTCGGGACTGGCGGCGCCGCTGCTGTTTGGCAGCGCCTTCAAGCTCGCGTGCGGCGTGGCTGTGGGCCTGGTGGCCAGCTTCGCGTGCTGGCGCCTGAGCGTGAGGAGGGAGGCGGCCGCCGCTTAGCGGCGCACCTGCTTCATGGCGCTGGCTACTTCGCGCTTGGCGTCGCGGTCTTTTTCGGTGGCGCGCTTGTCGTGCTGCTTCTTGCCCTTGGCAAGGCCGATCTCGCATTTGACGCGGCCGCCCTTGTAGTGCAGGTTGAGCGGAACCAGCGTGTAGCCGGAGCGCTCCACCTTGCCGATCAGTTTGTCGACCTCGGCGCGGTGCAGCAGCAGCTTGCGCGTGCGTACGGCTTCCGGATGGCTGAACGCCGACGCCGCCTCCAGCGCGCTGATGTGCGCGCCGAACAGGAACAGCTCGTCGCCGCGCACGACAACGTACGCTTCCTTGATCTGGACGCGCGATGCGCGGATGGCTTTGACTTCCCATCCTTCGAGCACGATACCGGCCTCGTAACGGTCCTCGATGAAGTAATCGTGGAAGGCTTTCCTGTTATCAACAATACTCATGAAATAGCTAAATTGTGCGGTTCGGTTAAACTACTAATGCAACGTATCCATCATCATAACAAACGGTTGACTAATGGCAGTAGTGCACAAGACAGTTTTTCTGGGTTATAGCGCAGAACAGATGTTCGACCTGGTTGCGCAAGTCGAAGATTATCCGAAATTCCTGCCCTGGTGCGGCGGGGTGAACGTCCTTGAACGCAGCGAGGAATCGCTCGTCGCCTGCCTGGCGATCAATTTCCACGGCGTGCGCCAGAGTTTTACCACCAGTAATTACAACGCCCGGCCGACGCACATGAAGATGCAGCTGGTCGACGGGCCGTTCAAGGTCATGAACGGGACGTGGAACTTCAAGCCGCTGCGGCCGGACGCCTGCAAGGTCGAGTTCGACCTGCATTACGAGTTTTCCGGCGTTATCCTTGAGCAGATTATCGGGCCGGTGTTTGGCGTGATTGCCAACAGCATGGTCGATTCGTTCTGCAAGCGCGCCGAGACTGTGTATGGCTGAGCAGGTGAGGGTGCAGGTCTGTTATGCCACGGCGGCGCGCGAGATATTACGCGAGCTGGCGGTGGACACGGGCACGACCATCGGGCAGGCAATCGTGCAGAGCGGCTTGCTGCGGGATTTTCCGGGGATTGACCTGGCGCTGCAGCCGGTCGGGATCTTCGGGAAAAAGAGGCCGCTGGATACGGTGCTGCGCGAGCGCGACCGGATCGAGATTTACCGGGCGCTTGTGGCCGATCCAAAGAATGCGCGGCGGCGCCGGACGGCGAAGAAACCAACGACGCCTGAAGCGTTAACTTAGTGCTTGTCGGATGCGCGCTCCGCGCTTATCCGACCTACGGTTCCCGGTATGCATGCCATGAAACGCCAGCCCGTCAGATGCGGCGGCAGTCGGCCAGCACCTTGTCGGCCCTGGCGCTGCTTTCGGCGCGTTCGGCATCGCTCATGAAACCCTGCTCGCCATTCT
>DATCTE010000129.1:0-2010 GCA_036568085.1 Thiobacillus sp. | reverse complement strand
CGACAAGGCCATGAACTCCATTACCCAGTACATCAGCAGCTGACATCTTCCGGCGGGGCTGCCTGAGCGGTCCCGCCGGATCTCGCATTCATCGACAAACCAGGACGGCTCGATGCGATGGATGCAGCGGCAGCGGAACTGATCGACAATTTCCCGCGGATCTACCGCAAGCTTTTGCCTGACCTGTTCAGGCGCCAGGTACCCGCCGAAACGCTGGCGACCTGCCGGCAATGCGCGATGTGCCGACCGGAACCACTCACGGCGGACTTGCCTGGGTCGACCTACTTCAATCCGTCGACCAAGTGCTGCACCTTCCAGCCGGCGCTTGCGAACTATCTCGTCGGCGGCATCCTGTCCGACCCGGACCCCGCGATGGACGAGGGGCGCAGCCGCATCCGGAGCGCGCTGGCTTCCGGTGTCGGGTGCCTGCCCACCGGCATCGTCCCGTCCGCGATGTACGCCCACATGTACCAGCACCGCGCCCACGACGTCTTTGGCCGGGCGGTTTCGATGCGCTGCTCGTATTTCCGGGAAGGCGAGTTCAACTGCACGATCTGGAAACATCGCAACGCGACCTGCTCGACCTGGTTCTGCAAGCACGTAAAGGGAAAAGAGGGCCAGCAGTTCTGGCTGGCCGCCAAGAACTACGTGGCCTACCTCGAATGGCTGCTGCCAAGGCATTTCGCGCTGGAAGCCGGGCTTGATCCTCCCGTCCAGGACGAGGGCGCCAGTGCGCCAGTGGAGCTCGGAGCCGACGACATCGACGGCCGCTGGGACGAAAATGCACACGCTGCAGCTTGGGGCGCCTGGAAAGGGCGTGAAGAGGCGTTCTACATAGCGTGCTACGAAAAAGCGCAGGCACTGGGGCACGAAGAGGTCCTGCGGATCTCCGGCACCCATCCGCACGACCTTCGCGGCCGTGCGCTCGAGCGTGCCTACAATCAGATGATGGAACCAAAGGTCCCCGACCCCTTACTGCGCAACCCACGGCTGGTGGTCCGGGAGCGGCCCGGAGATAAACGTCACGTGGGGGTAGGCGGGATAAGCGGCATAGAGATTTCAGCGGAACTCCTGGAAATGCTCTGGTGCTTCAACGGGCTGCGGACCACCCGGGAGGCACTTTCACTGATCCAGGACCGTCATGAGGCCACCCTGACCCAAGCGCTGGTGACGTCGCTCTACCACCACCGCGTCCTGGTGGACCCGGCGCCCAAAGCGCCGATTCAATGACGTGATCAGCCCGTCTGCACCTTGCGCGTGAAGCGCCGGGTGAAGGTCTCCATCGCTGCGAACGCCGCCGGGATCACCACCAGGCTCAGCAGCGTGGACGTCGCCAGGCCGCCGATCACGGCAATGGCCATGGGCTGGCGGAAGGCGGCGTCGGCGCCGAGGCCCAGCGCGATCGGGGTCATGCCGGCGGTCATGGCGATGGTGGTCATGATGACCGGGCGGGCGCGCTTGCGGCACGCGTCCACCAGGGCGTCGTGCATGTTCATGCCCTTCTCGTCTTCAGCGATGACGGCGTAGTCCACCAGCAGGATCGAGTTCTTGGTGGCGATGCCGATCAACATCAGCAGGCCGATCAGGGCCGGCAGCGACAGCAGGGTGCCGGTCAGCATCATCGCGCCGAACGCGCCGCCGGCCGACAGCGGCACGGCCATCAGGATGATCAGCGGGTGGCTGGCGTGGTTGAACAGCAGCAACAGCACCGCATACACGCAGAATAGGCCGGCGCCCATGGCCAGCGCGAAGCCGACGAAGAGTTCGACGAAGATCTCCGAGTCGCCGGTGTTCTGGATCTGCACCCCGGGCGGGAGGCGCTGCAGCGACGGCAGCGCTTCGACCTCGGCCATGACCTCGCCCAGCGGACGGCCGTTGAGTTCGGCGGTGAAGGTGATGTTGCGCTGGCGGCCGAAGCGGTTCACCTGGGACGGGCCGGTGCCGCGGCGGATGTCGGCCACGGCGGAAAGCGGCACGGTGCCGCCCTTGGCGCTGGGCACGCGCATCAGC
>DATCTE010000128.1:0-2327 GCA_036568085.1 Thiobacillus sp. | reverse complement strand
CCGCATACAGCGTGGTGGTCTTGCCCGACCCCGTCGGCCCGGTCACCAGCAGCATGCCGTAGGGCTCGGCGGCCAGCTTGCGGACCCGCGCCAGCGTCGCCCCGGCGTAGCCCAGGCCTTCCAGCGTGAGCCCGGCGAGCTCTTCCGACAGCGCCTGCCGATCCAGGATCCGCAGCACCGCATCCTCGCCGAACACGCTCGGCATGATCGATACCCGCACATCGACTTCGCGGCCCTGCATCGACACCTTGAAGCGGCCGTCCTGCGGCACGCGCCGCTCGGCGATGTCGAGTTCGGCCATCACCTTGATGCGCGACACAGCCTGCTCGGCCACCTCGACGCCCGCCGCGTGGGCAATATGCGAGAGCACGCCGTCGATGCGGTATTTCACCGTCAGTCCGCGCGCATCGGTTTCCAGGTGGATGTCGGAAGCGCCGGCTTTCAGCGCGTCGTACAGGGTCGAGCGCACCAGCCGCACCACCGGGCTGGCGTCCTCGGCGATGCTGGCGAACGACAGGGCCTCGGCGCCCGAATCCTGCGCCGCCTGCGTGCCGCTGCTGCCCACGCCTTCCATCGCGTGCAGGCCTTCTTCGTGGCGCGCCAGCAGCGCTGCCAGGTCGGCGGGATGCGCGAGGCCGGTCTTGAACGGTGCCCCCAGCACGTGCCCTGCATAGGCCCGGCTCGCGCTGTCCCAGGGATCGGTCAGCAGCAGCCAGAGCTGCGCATCGGCGTCATGTGCGGCCAGGCAATGCCGCCGGGCGGCTTCGTTGAAACTCAGCTTGCCGAAGTCGACGCTCAGCGCATTCAATGCGGCCATGTCGAAAGCGGACTGACGGCAATGGGCGGCCAGCAGATGCAGCGTGGCATCGGCTTCGAGCCCGAACTGCTCCTGCAGCCGCAGCATCAGGGTCTGGCCGGCGGCATGGGCCTCCTGGCGCAGGCTGGCCAGCGTGGCGGGGGTGAGGGCAGGGTGAGGCGCGTTCACTGGATCGACCCTGCCAGATCGAAAATAGGCATGTAGAGCAGCACCACGATCAGGCCGATCGTCAGGCCGATGAACACCATCAGCAGCGGTTCGAACAGGCGGGTGAACCAGTCCACCCAGCGCGCCATTTCCTCGTCGTGGAAGATCGCGATGCGCTCCATCATCTCGCCCATGCGGCCGCTTTTTTCGCCGACGCGCATGAGCCGGGCGGCGACCGGGGTGGTCAACTCGCCGTGTGCGAACGCAGCCGAGATGGATTCGCCGCGGCGCATCGCGTCCATCGCCACAGTCGCGCCGCTGCGCAGGTGCGCGGAGAGCAGGCCCGACACCATGCCGAGCGCCGACACGATCGGGATGCCGCCGGTCAGCAGCATGCCGAGGCTGCGGTAAAAGCGCGCCAGTTCGAAGGTGCGCAGATGTTCGCCGATCGCCGGGGTACGCCAGGCCAGGCGGGTGAGCGCGGCGCGGGTGGCGGGCTGCGCCAGCGCCATGACGAAACCGGCAATGACGGTCGCCGCCCCCAGCAATATCCAGATGCCGTGCGCCTCGACCGCCTGGCCCCAGGCCAGCAGCATTTTGGACATCCACGGCAGGTCGCGCCCGGCGTCGGCGTAGACCGTGGCAAAACGCGGTACCACATAGCCAAGCAGGAAACCGATCACCAGGGTACCGACGCCGATCAGCAACATCGGATAAATCGACGCCGACAGGACTTTCTTCTTTACCGCGTCGATCTGGTTCTGGTAGCCGACATAGCGGGCCAGCGCCGGCGAAAGGTCGCCGGTGCTTTCCGCCGCGCGCACGGTGGCGGCATACAGAGGCGGGAACGCATCGCCCTGCATGGCCAGGGCCGCCGAAAACGGACGCCCCTCGCGCATGGTGGCGAGCAGGCGTTCGATCATCTGGCGCGACTCGGCCCGGCTCTCCTTCTCGCCCAGTGTTTCCAGCGCTTCGGTCAGCGTCAATCCGGCGTCCAGTAACGCGATCAGTTCCTGCGAGAACAGCAGCAGCGGAAAGCGCGTGTTGCGGGCCGCCAGCCATCTGCCGCGTTCGGCAACGATGGACAGCACCTGCGCGCCTTCGCGCTGCAGCCGTGAGGTGGCCTCGGCTTCGTCGAGCGCTTCCACCGTCGTTGCCGTCACGCCCGTTCCGGGGCGCAAGGCCTTTACCCGATATCGCATGAGGCGGCTTTACCAGTTGGTGATGTCGGCGTCTTCGCCATTGCCGCCCGGCGCGCCGTCGCGGCCGAAGGAGAAAATGTCGACCTCGCTGTGCTCGCCCGGGATCCTGTATTGGTACGGCTTGCCCCAGGGGTCGTTGGGGACTGTTTTTTTCAGGTAGG
>DATCTE010000127.1:0-2215 GCA_036568085.1 Thiobacillus sp. | reverse complement strand
CCATTTGCGACAGCTGCAGCTTTTCCCCCACCACGGCGCCGCGCTGGAACCCATAGCCGGCAACGCGCGCGGGCCGGGTCTCGCTTTCCAGCCGCCGCCCAAAGTCATCGTCGACGTTGACCACCACCCACTCCAGCCCGGGCCAGCTGAATAGCCGGGCCTTGGCATCGGCATAGTTTTCCATGCTGCCGTGGTAATCGAGGTGGTCGCGCGACAGGTTGGTGAGCACCGCAATATTGAATCGGGTGCCGTTGACGCGTCCCTGCGCGAGGCCATGCGAAGACACCTCCATCGCACAGCCGACTGCACCCTGCTGCCGGTAGTAGGCAAGACGCTGCTGCAATTCGATGGCGTCGGGCGTGGTGTTGAGCGCGGGGGTGAGCGCGCCGGCCTTGCCCCCGAATGAGGGAAAGCCGTTGCCGACGGTACCGATGACGGCCGTTTTCCGCCCCAGCTGCGAGAAGGTCTGCGCCACCCAGTGTGCCACCGAGGTCTTGCCGTTGGTGCCGGTGACACCGACCATGTGCAGGGCGCGCGAAGGCTCACCGTAGACGTGTGCCGCGATTTCGCCGATGCGGGTCTTCAGGCCGACCACCCCGGCGTTGGGGATGGCGAGTGCCGGATCCCACTGAAAATGGTCCGCTTCCCACAACACGCCGTCGACGCGCTGCGCCACGGCCTGCGCGATAAAATCCCGCCCGTCGCGTGTCTCGCCGGGATAGGCGGCGAATATGTTGCCCGGCATGGCCTTGCGGCTGTCGCTGACGAGTTCGCCGGCTGCAATGCCGAGCCGCTCCAGAATGTGCGGCACCGACTCACGGATGGCCTGGGATGCTGTTGGCGTAGAGATGCGAGACGAACCGGCCTTCGCCATCACGCACCCCCCTTGGCCGACGCTGCATTCTCGGTCATCTTCGTTTCGGTTTCCGGCGCGTCGGGCGGCAGCCCCAGCATGCGCAGGCTGGCGCCCATCACCTGCGCGAAGACAGGACCGGCCACGCTGCCGCCGTAATACACGCCATCCGAGGGCTCGTCGATCGTCACCCCGATGATGAGGCGCGGATTCGACGCCGGCGCCATGCCCACAAAGGACGCCAGGTAGCGGTCGGGAGAGTAGCGGCCGTTGACCAGCTTGTGCGCGGTTCCGGTTTTGCCTGCCACGCGATAGCCCGGCACCCGCGTAAGCGTTCCGGTACCGCCTTCCTGGGTCACCGTCTCCATCATCGCGCGCACTTCCCGCGCCACGTTCGCCGAGAACACGCGCTCGCCGACGATTTCCTGCGGTTCGCGCTTGAGGAACGACAGAGGCATGACTTCGCCGTCGTTGGCGAATGCCATGTAAGCGCGAGCCAGTTGCAGCAGGCTGACCGACAGGCCATAGCCATACGCCATGGTGGCTTGCTCGACCGGCTTCCAGGTGCCGGGATCGCGCAACCGGCCCGCGGTTTCGCCCGGGAAACCCGAGCCCGGAAACTGGCCGAATCCGGCGCGGTGCAGCACTTCCCAGTGCTGCTGCGGCGTCAGCGTCATCGCCATCTTGGCGGCACCGATATTGCTCGATATCTGGATGATTTGGGTGACCGTCAGATGGTCGTGGTGGTGTTCGTCGCGAATCAGTTTGGGTCCGACACGGAAGTCGTCCGGCGTCTCGATCACGCTGTCAGGGCGGAACAGGCCGCGCTCGAGCACCGCTGCCGCAACGAAGGGCTTGACCGTCGACCCCGGTTCGAAGGTGTCGATCACCGCGCGGTTGCGCATCAGGTCCGGCTTGTAATTCTGGCGGTTGTTGGGATTGAAAACCGGCTGGTTCGCCAGCGCGAGAATCTCGCCGGTCTTGGCATCGAGCACCACGATGCTGCCACCCTTGGCCTTGTGCTTCTCGACCGCCGCCGCCAGTTCGCGGTATGCCAGGTACTGGATCCTGAGGTCGAGCGACAGGGTCAGGTTGCCGCCCATCTGCGCCATCTTGATCGGCGCCAGATCGCGGATGGTGTTGCCGTGGCGATCACGCAGGATCTGTCGTTCGCCGGCCCGTCCGGCCAGCCAGTCCTGATAGGCGCGCTCGACGCCTTCCTGCCCCTTGTCGTCCACATTGGTGAAACCCACCACTTGGGCGGTCACCGCGCCAGCCGGATAATAGCGGCGGAACTCGCGCCGCAGGGACAGGCCCGGCAACCCCATGGCGGCAATCTTGACCGCCTGCTCCGGCGTGACG
>DATCTE010000126.1:0-3427 GCA_036568085.1 Thiobacillus sp. | reverse complement strand
TACATCCAGCTGCCAGCCAGCGTGCCAGCCGACGACCGAGTTAAAGGACCGATCAACCCACTTGGTGATGCGCGCCTCAGCCCCTAGAAGGCCGCCGCCAGTCGTGTAGACCACCCGCACCCGGCACCCGACGTAGAGGCGGCTCATGCGGCCTCCTTGAGTAGTTCCACGAGCCGGCGCTCGTCTGCCTTCTCGTCCCCGACCAGCGCCAGGAACTGCGCCAGAAGGTTTGAGCCAGTGGCAGCGCACAATGGCGCGACCAACTTTTCGGGGATGGGCCGCTTGCCGTTAGCCAGCCGGGAAACGTAGCCCTCGGACTTGCCAAGGCAGGCCGCGATATAGGCCAGCTTGTGACCACCCGCTGCGATGGCTACGCGGAGCGCCTGCTCAGGGGAATCAACAAGCATCAGCAGCTTGCGGGGCGCGTCCTTAGGGGCGCGGTGGACGCCGAAAGCTAGGTTTAACGTGCCAGAACTTGCCATTTTGTGCCTTTCCTTGCCCGAGTGTTTCGGGTGAAAAAAGGGGCCTGAACCCAAAGGGAAGGCCCGTGGACCAGCTACTTGTTTCTAAGCGACTCACAGGCAGCCAGGTACGCAGCGCGGGCCTCCTGCTCCGTCGCGAAGGCTCCGATGTATTTCTTGCGGACGACCACTTGGTAGGGCCTGCTGCGGCTCCTGTGTGGCAAGTACGTGAAGCCCCTCCCTCGCCCCAAGTTCCCCAGGTTCCCCCTGTTTGCCTTTTCGCTAACCCTGTCCGCCTTCTCTGGGAGGCGCTTGAATCCGTCAGCGCAGACCACGCCGCGAACTTTCAGTTCGGCTTGGTAGTCACGCACGTTGTCATCGCAGGTCGTGATGTAGACGTTGGCCACGGAGTACGGGCCGGTGTCGCCTTGGCGGGCCATGCAATAGCTGCCCCTGCCGTGACCCCGAAGATCGAACTTGCCCGAGTCGCGCCAAACTGCCATCCACTCAGGAAATGTGATTTCCCACGAGATATCGCGCTGCTTAGCCGTGGTCCGCTGGCGGGTGTAAAGCTGGGCCGGCGAGCCAATGCGGCTAAGCGGAACCATGTCGTTAAGGACGCGAGCCTCAGCAAGAGAGCATCCGTAGAACCGCATAACGCGGCGGTCGTGTTTCGCTTGGCGCTCGGTGGCCTTGCGGACCCTGCGGCGCTGGGACTGAACGTGCAGCCCGCCATCGGCCCTAGTGATGCCGGCCGCCGCAATGATCTGGCGGACGCGTTCGCGGGTCATTCCGTAGAGTTGGCCCACCTGCTCAAGCGTCTTGCCGGCGCGGTACAGAGCTACCATTTCGGCCTGCCTGCCCTTGTCTCGGATGTTTCGCTTGGCAGCCATCTATGCCGCCCTCTTGCGCCGCGCCATTTCGATGAGCCGCTTCCCAACCTGATAGGTCGGGTCGGACACCTCGCGCTTGATGCGGTTGATAGAGGACTGATTCAGGCCAACGGCAGCGGCTACCTCTGCCTCGGTACGGCCCTGCTCCAAGAGGATTCGGATTGCTTCGGATGGGGTCATGCCGCCCATTATGCGGTTCCGCATACGTCTGTCAATGCGTTTCTGCATTCGACCCGACGAACGGTAGGGGGCACCATTTGCCGATGAGCCACCTCACTAAGAATCTTTCTCACCTGATGGCGCAGGCTGGGATTAATCAGGCCCAGCTAGCGACGGCGGCTGGCGTCAATCAGGGCACGATTAGCCGCATCTTGACCGGCAGCATTAAGGACACGGGCTACAAGGCCGTCTGGAAGCTTGCCCGCTATTTCCGGCTGACAATGGACGATCTGGTTGGCCGGGACTTGGGGGCCGAAGGTCCCTCCCCTCAGTCTCAAGATATGGAGTTCGACCCCGAGATACTAGGCTCCGCACTGGTGACCTGGGACAAGGCGCTGAAGCACTACAAGGTGCCTTATAGCCGTATGCACGAAGTCCCCTCGTCCCTCATCTTTGCGTATGCATTTCGTCTTCGCTTCCCCGGCGACATGGATAAGGGGCAATACGAGACGTTTGATGAGCTGGTGAAGAATGCACTCAAGGGGGAACTTGATGATTTCGGACGAATACCTGCGTCGAATCCGCGAGCGAGCAAGAAGCGAAATCGCCCGCGTCCACGGCCCGAATAGGCCGCTGGGCACCGTCAACCCCGACGGCACGATAGACCGCCCGCCCCGGGCTGAGCCGCCTCCCCTCCCCACCGCCAAGGTCATTCCCTTCCCCCGCCGCTGACGGCCTGTGGATAACTACCGTTCGTCGGCTGGTGGCCGGTTGTATGCGTTTCTGCATTGACATCGGTATGCGCTTCCGCATAATGACTCCAACACGCCCACCACGGGCCAGGAGGCAGACATGAGCAAGAACCGCGACAGCATGACCCCGGCCCGCTGGGCCGCCATCAGGAGCACCAGCGCCCCGGCAGGCAACTACATCCACATTTCCTGTACGGCGCAGATGGTCCCGGACCCGACCGACCCGAACGCGCCGTGGATTCCGATGGTCAGCGCGGGCAAGACCTACCACGCCGGCCGCAACGCCAGCAAGCGCAAGGACCGCCGCGCCGACATTCGCGCCCGTGCGGCTGCTCGTCGCATCGGCGGTGCGGCATGACCGCCCCGACCGAAGCCAAGGCCCCGTGCCCGCTGGCGGTGTTTGATTCGGTGCTGGCCTTTACGGAGGCACTGGAAGGCCCGAAAGGCAGCCTCGACGGCTGGCTTGAGTGCAACAACGAGGCCGAAGTCCGCGCCCACATCAAGGCTTATGCCCGCGCCAAGGTGGCCGATCTGGTGGAGGCGTACAGGGCCGCATTAGACGCTCTGGACGAAATCGCCAACACCACTAGCCGTTCGCTGGTGATTGGTGCTGAAACCTACAGCACCAGCGGCCATGCCGCCTGCGTCCGTATCGCAAACGAAGCTATCGACAGGGAAGCGGTAAATGACACCCTCGCCGCCTTCTCGGAGGTGCGGTCGTGACCCGGGCCGAGTACCAGGCCCGCCGCGCGGAACTGCGCCGGATGCTGCACATCCCCTGCCCGCCCGAGGAAGTGAAGTGGCGCCAGCCGCTGGCCCGGGCGCATTGGGCCGAGACCCGGCGCGAAACGTGCGAGCAGCTGCACCGGCTTGAGGGTGGCGGCTACACCCGCACCACGGCCCGCCAGGACCGCATTGCGGTGCTGGCCCGGATGCAGGCCCGTCGCAACGCCCAGCGGGCCGCGCTCAAGGCCCTGCGCGAAGCCGGCGCCGACGATTCGGACATCACCCGCGCCGACTGGCGGATGCGTACCTACAACCTCGACCCGTCCTGCTACATGCGCAAGGCGGCCGAACTGCGGGAGATGCGGGCATGACCCGCTACAAGCAGCGCCACACCGACACGCCCAGCGCGGGCCAGTTCTTCGGCTACCTGCTGACG
>DATCTE010000125.1:0-3174 GCA_036568085.1 Thiobacillus sp. | reverse complement strand
GCATCGTGCCGAAATTCTGGTTGTTGTTGACGTTGTAGCCGGCGACGGCATCCAGCGTGGGATAGTGGCCGGCGCGATTGCGTTCGACTTCCTGGTCGGCAATGGTCTTGGCGATGCGCTGGATTTCGGCCTGCAGGTTGCCCTGGGTCGCGCGTGCGGCCCATTCGTCGATCGTGCCGGACTCGGCCTTGAACTGCGCCGGTTCGGCCAGCGCATCGAGCGCGCCGGGCGGCTTGCCGATGAGTTTTTCCAGCGCGCGCAGGCGGATGTCGAGGCTGTTCTGCTCGGCGATTTCCTGCGCCACGGCGAGGTCGTAGCGCGCCTGCGCTTCATGGGTGTCGGTGATGGTGGCGGTGCCGACCTCGAAGTTGCGCTTGGCGGCGGCGAGCTGTTCGGTGATCGCGGCCTTCTGCGCCTCGATGAAGGCGATGGTGTCCTGCGACTGCAGCACGTCGAAGTAGGCCTGGGCGACGCGCAGGATCAGGTCCTGCCCGGCGGCCTTCAACTGCATCTCGGCGATCTTGACCTGCTGTTTGGATTGCGCGTACTGCACCCAGTTCTGCATGCGGAACAGCGGCTGCGAGGCGGTGAGCGAATAGCCGTTGGAGGTGTATTGGGAATCGCCGCCGGGCAGGCTGGAGTGGAGATCGTTGCGCGTGACATTGCCGCCCGCATTGACGTTGGGCAGCAGCCCGGCACGGCCCTGCACCGCCTTTTCCTGGCCGGCCTGATACGCGGCGCGGGCGGCGGCGTATTGCGCATCGTAGGCCTGGGCGTCCTGATAGACGGCGGACAGGTTCTCCGCATGGGCGGCGGACGTCAGGGCCAGGGCGATGGCGAGGGACAGTGGCTTGAATTGCATGATGGTCCAGTCCTGGAAAATGGGGTCAGTAGCGCGGCATGGCCGGATCGACTTCGTCGGCCCAAGCGGCCACGCCGCCCGAGAGATTGACGACATTGCCGAACCCGGCCGTTTCCAGATAGCGCGCGGCATGGTAGCTGCGTACGCCATGATGGCAGATGACTACTGTTTCGGCATCCTTGTTCAGTTCCGACAGGCGCGCGGGCAGTTCGCGCATCGGGATCAGGATCGCGCCGGGCAGGCGGCAGAGATTCCATTCCCACGGCTCGCGCACATCGAGCAGGACCGGCGTATGGCCGGACTGGATATGCGCGGCGAGTTCGGGCGGACGAAACTGGCGCATCAGAATACGAAGGCGGCGGGGTGCGGCGCATTCAGGAGCGGCGCCACGCAGGTTTCGAACAGCGTCACGCTGCGAAACGCCCCCGGTGCGGTGCAGGTGACCAGCTGCGCCTGCATCACCGGCGCTTCGCCGACGATGGCGAACAGGCGTCCGCCCACATGAAGGCGGCGGCGGAAGGCCTTCGAGAGCAGTGGGGTCGAGCCGGTCAGCACGATCACGTCGAAGCCGGCTTCGTCGGGCCAGTCGTGGGCAGCGTCGCCGGGATGCAGGGCGACATTGTCGAAGCCGTGTGCGCGCAGCTTCTGCGTGGCGGCCGCAGTGAATTCGGGAACGATGTCGACCGACACCACCTCGGCGGCCTGGGAGGCCAGCAGGGCCGTGAGGTAGCCGCTGCCGGTGCCGATTTCCAGCACGCGGTCGGTGGAGCGGATGGCGAGTTCCTGGAGGGCGCGCGCCTCCAGTTTGGGGGTCCACATCGTCTGGCCATGGCCGAGCGGGATTTCCATGTCGACGAAGGCCAGCGCCTGGTGCGCCGCGGGCACGTAATCTTCGCGGCGCACCCTGGACAGCAGGTCGAGCACCGCCTGATTCAGCACATCCCAGGGGCGGATCTGCTGTTCCACCATGTTGTAGCGCGCCTGCTCGATGTCCATGCGGTACCCTTGTATATCAATAAGTTAGATGGGGTCTTGCCTTGCAATTATTCCACATTTCGGCTACCTTGAGCCGCTCGCCAGGGGTCTCCAGCCGGACGGTTTGCCGGATGGAGTGAGACATACCCTTCGAACCTGATGCGGTTGAGACCGCCGTAGGGAGGCCGGTTAAGGCCTCTATTGTTTTCTCAGCGAGGCTGTTCAATGCCTCCTGCTTTTGGAGCGCCACATGAACGCCAACCCCAAATTTCTCGCTGCCACGGCCCACGTCGATGATGCCGCAGTGCACCCGCTGCCCAATTCGCGCAAGATCTACGTGCAGGGCAGCCAGCCCGACATCCGCGTGCCGATGCGCGAAGTCAGCCAGGCCGACACCCCCACTGCCTTCGGCGGCGAGAAGAACCCGCCGATCTTCGTCTACGACTGCTCCGGTCCCTACAGCGATCCGGCGGCGAAGATCGACATCCGCACCGGCCTGCCGGCGCTGCGCACACGCTGGATCGAGGCACGTGGCGACACCGAAGTGCTGGCTGACCTGAGTTCCGAATACGGCCGCCAGCAGGCTGCCAACCCCGAACTCGCGACGATGCGCTTCCCCGGCCTGCATCGCACGCCGCGTCGCGCCAAGTCCGGCGTGAACGTGACGCAGATGCACTATGCGCGCCGGGGCATCATCACGCCGGAGATGGAGTTCATCGCCATCCGCGAGAACAACAACCGCGCCGCCTATCTGGAGTCGCTGAAGCAATCTGGCCCGCTGGGCGAGAAGCTCGCCGCGCTGATGAACCGCCAGCACCCCGGACAGAACTTCGGGGCGAATCTGCAGAACGAGATCACGCCCGAGTTCGTGCGCAGCGAGATCGCGCGCGGCCGCGCCATCATCCCCAACAACATCAACCACCCGGAATCCGAGCCGATGATCATCGGCCGCAACTTCCTGGTGAAGATCAACGCCAACATCGGCAACTCCGCGCTGGGCTCCAGCATCCAGGAAGAAGTCGAGAAGATGACCTGGGCGATCCGCTGGGGCGGCGATACCGTGATGGACCTGTCGACCGGCAAGAACATCCACGAGACGCGCGAGTGGATCATCCGCAATTCGCCGGTACCCATCGGCACCGTGCCAATCTACCAGGCGCTGGAAAAGGTCGACGGCAAGGCCGAGGAGCTGACCTGGGAAATGTTCCGCGACACGCTGATCGAGCAGGCCGAGCAGGGCGTCGACTACTTCACGATCCATGCCGGCGTGCTGCTGCGCTACGTGCCGATGACCGCCAACCGCATGACCGGCATCGTCTCGCGCGGCGGCTCGATCA
>DATCTE010000124.1:0-2235 GCA_036568085.1 Thiobacillus sp. | reverse complement strand
GATGTTGGTGGCGGTGGCGTTGCCCTTGTTGCCGCCACGGGTAACGATGTAGCCACCCTCGAGATCGATCTGGCCTTCGAAGATGGCGGTGTTGGGCTTGTGGCCGATGGCGATGAAGACGCCGGTCAGCGCGATGTCCTTGGTCGAGCCGTCCTTGGTGCTCTTGATGCGCATGCCGGTGACGCCGGTCTTGTCGCCCAGCACTTCGTCGAGCGTGCTGTCGAGCGCAGGGGTGATCTTGCCTTCCTTGACCTTGTCCATCAGCTGGCTGATGAGGATTTTCTCGGATTTGAAGGTGTCGCGACGGTGCACCAATGTGACGTGGCGCGCAATGTTGGCGAGATACAGCGCCTCTTCGACGGCGGTGTTGCCGCCGCCGATGACGGCGACGTCCTGGTTCTTGTAGAAGAAGCCGTCGCAGGTGGCACAGCCCGACACGCCCTTGCCCATGAAGGCCTGCTCGGACGGCAGGCCGAGGTACATGGCCGACGCGCCGGTGGCGATGATTAGCGCATCGCAGGTGTAGGTGCCGGAATCGCCGATCAGGGTGAAGGGCTTTTCGGTCAGCTTGGCGGTATGGATCTGGTCGAAGATGATTTCGGTCTTGAAGCGTTCGGCATGGCGCTGGAAGCGGTCCATCAGTTCGGGGCCCTGTACGCCGTCGACGTCGGCCGGCCAGTTGTCGACTTCGGTGGTGGTCATCAGCTGGCCACCCTGCTGCAGGCCGGTGATGACGACCGGCGAGAGGTTGGCGCGCGCGGCGTACACCGCAGCAGAATAGCCGGCGGGGCCGGAACCGAGGATGATGAGTTTGTGGTGTGCGGTGCTCATGTCTGTAACCAGCCGTGGGGGGAAAGAGACTATTCTAACCAATCCTGGCGACGGCATTTCCATGCTGGCTGCCCGGTATTCATCCTGAACGACCAATCGGGTCGTGGCTTGAGCCGGCTCGCCCGATCGTCTCGCGTCCTCATGGATTATCCGGGATAATCAGGGCACTTTTGCTGCTTGAGTTCCCATGGCGCGTCCCGCTCCCCGTTCCTCGACTCCTCTATCGCCCCGTATGCAACGTCTGCTGCGCGAAGCCCGCGCCCTGCTGGTAGGCTGCGCGGCGCTGCTGCTGGCAGCCATCCTGCTCACCCACAACGCGGCCGACCCGGGCTTCAGCACGACCGGCGATGGCGGCCCGCTGCACAACCTGGGCGGACGCTTCGGCGCGTGGCTGTCGGATCTGCTGCTAATGCTGTTCGGCGTGTCGGCCTGGTGGTGGGTAGGGCTGGCGGCGGCCTATGTCATCCATACCTTCCGCCATCTCGACGAAACCCCGCTGGCGGGCGGTCGGCAGCGCTGGCTGAAACTGGGCGGGTTTGGGTTGCTGCTGCTGGCCAGCACCGGCATCGAATGGCTGCGCACCTGGCACTGGGCAGTGACGCTGCCGGACGCGCACGGCGGCGTGCTGGGCGCGGGCTTGGGCGCTGCCGCGGGTGCGTTGCTCGGATTCACCGGCGGCTCGCTGATCCTGCTGCTGCTGATGGCCGTGGGATTCAGCCTGTTCACCGGCGTGTCATGGCTCAGCATGGCCGAGCGCACCGGCGCGGGCGTCGAGTGGGCCTGGTGGACGTCGATTCAGACCTGGCAGGCCTACCGTGACCGCAAGCTGGGCGAAGCAGCGCAGCAGAAACGCGAAGCGAAAGTGTCGGTGGAAAAGAAGAAGCGCGTCGAAGCGCCGCCGATCCGCATCGAACCGGTGGTGAAGGAAATACCGCAGTCCGAGCGCGCCGTCACCGAAAAACAGGCGCCGCTGTTCTCCGACCTGCCTGATTCCCCGCTGCCGCCGCTGCATCTGCTCGACCCGGCCGACGAGGCGGTGGAAACCGCGAGCCCCGAGGCGCTGGAATTCACCTCGCTGATGATCGAGCGCAAGCTCGCCGAATTCGGCGTCGAAGTGAAGGTCGTCTCGGCCTCGCCCGGCCCGGTCATCACGCGCTACGAGATCGAACCGGCGGTGGGCGTGAAGGGCAGCCAGATCGTCAACCTGGCGAAGGACCTGGCGCGCACGCTGTCGGTCATCAGCATCCGGGTGGTCGAGGCGATTCCCGGCAAGCACACCATGGGGCTGGAGATTCCCAACCCCAAGCGGCAGATCGTGCGTCTGTCCGAGATCCTCGGCTCCAAGGCCTATCACGACAGCGCCAGCCCCTTGACGGTCACGCTCGGCAAGGACATCGCCGGCAA
>DATCTE010000123.1:0-19670 GCA_036568085.1 Thiobacillus sp. | reverse complement strand
TCAGCGTATCGACAGGCGATCGTCGAGGATCAGCGGCGTGAGGAAAATGATCAGCTCGGTCTTGGTGTTTTCTCTGTGAGTGGTCTTGAACAGATTGCCAAACACTGGCACATCGCCGAGCAGAGGAACCTTGTCCACGGATGATCTTTCGTCGCCATCATAAATTCCACCCAGCACCAGGGTTTCGCCGTTATTCACCCTGACCTGTGTTTTGATGCGCTTGGTTGCAATGGCTGGCACAGTGAAACCACCAGTCGTCACACTGCCTCCCGCATCTTGTGCGTCTTTCTGCACTTCCACATTCAGGATCAGTGAATCATTATTCAGAATTTGCGGATCGACCAACAGACAGAGGAAGACGTCCTTGAACGATACGGTAGCAGGAGAGTTGGCCGAGCCTGGCGTAACATAGGGAATCTGGCTGCCGTTGAGAATCACCGCCGGTTTCTGGTTGGTGGTCAGCACGCGCGGATTGGAAATCACCTTGCCCCGGTTTTCCGCTTCCAGTGCACGCAACTCCAAACCTAACAAGTTTCCATTGGCGGGATCCACAAGGCTCATGAGCAGATTCGGCACAACATTAGGCACGTCTTGTCCTGCGCCGCTGAACGAACGGGTGCCACTGGCATTCGCAGCCGTGAAGTTCAGCCGGGCACCCAGATCACGGTTCCAGCCACTGTCGGCCACCACCACCCGCGCCTCGATCATGACCTGACGCGCAGGCACGTCCAGTCGAGCGAGCAACTCGCGAACCTCCTGAATCTTGCGCGCCGTATCGGTGATGATCAGCGTGTTGGTCTTCAGCTCGTAGGTCGCACGTCCCCGCTTGGTAAGGATCTTCTGATCGTTGTCTCCGCCGCCTTGCTGCGCGCCCTGCACTGCAGTGCTGGTCAGGCCTTGTGCCTGAGCCGAGCAATTTACCGAACCGCTGCCTGCGGAGCCCGAGGAAGTTCCGGATGCGCCATACAACATCGATTTCGCTTCATCCGCCCGCATGTAGTTGAGCTGGATGTACTCGGTGGTAAGAGGCTCAAGATCGGCCACCTGGTTCTTGGCCTCGAACTCCAGCTTTTCCTTGGTCATCAGTTCGTCTTTGGGCGCGATCCAGATCACGTTGCCGTTCTGGCGCTTGTCGAGGCCCTTGGTCTGCAGGATGAGGTCGAGCGCCTGGTCCCACGGCACATCTTTCAGGCGCAGCGTGAGGTTGCCGGTCACGGTGTCACTGGCGACGATGTTGAGGCCGGTGAAGTCGGCGATGACCTGCAGCACCGAGCGCACTTCGACGTTCTGGAAATTGAGCGAGAGCTTCTCGCCGGTGTATTTCACCTTGCCGTCAGCCGTTTTCTTCTGGCCGTCGTCGCTCTGTTTGACTTCGACGATAAAGCTGTTGTCGGTCTGGTAGGCGGAATACTCCCAGCCACCCTTGGGCTGGATCACCATGCGCGTGTTGTCGCCCAGGGTATAGGTTTCGACGGTCTGCACCGGGGTGCCGAAATCCGCCACATCCAGACGGCGCTGCAGGGCCTTGGGCAGTTCGGTGCCGATGAAATCGACGACCACGCCATTGGACTGCTGGCGGATATTGATCCCCGCCTGCGCGTCGGACAGGGTGGTCACGATGCGCGCCTCGCCTGCCGCGCCGCGCCGGAAATCGACATCACGGATCGTATGGCGAGCGCCACCGGGCGCAGCCTCGGCAAAACGCGGGCTGACATTCACGGGTGCTGCACTGGCCCCGACATCGCCGAGGGCAATCAGCAAGGATTTGCCGTCAATCGAGGCGTCGTATTCAACCGACTTGTTCAGGTTGAGTACCAGGCGGGTACGTGTCCCGGCCTGTACCACATTCACGCTCGACAGCGGGCCGAGGTTGGCCTCGACGGTGTTGCGGCCCATGGCGTTGCCCGTATCAGGCAGGTCGAGCGCGATGCGCGGTGGATTGCCGACCGTGAAACCGGCCGGCGTGGCGGTCAGCGCCTTCTTGAGGTTGACGCGCACCACGACCTTGCCGCCCGGCAGCGTCGTGGTTTCGACGCTTTGCACTGCATTGCCGGTAGGCGGCGCGTCGGCAGCGCGCACCGCGAACGGCAGCACCAAACCTGTGAATAGGATGACCCCAAGGAGATGACGGGTCATTTTCTGGGCAATTTTCGGCAATGCATTCATGTCAGCCTCTTTGAAATTCAGTGTTACTCGTACCCTTTAGGGTGTTTATGCCCTTTGGGTGCAAATCATTCTTGCAAATTCAGGGTGCTGGTCCGCTCCGACCAATCCCCGGCGCTATCCTGGACAATTTCACGCAGCGTCACTTCGCTGTCGCTGATCTGCGTAATGAGGCCGAAATTCTGGCCCATGTAATTGCCTTTCTTGACGTGATATACCGCGTTGTCCGGCGTCTTGATCACGGCCTGGATCACGCCCTTCTGGGACAGCACCCCCACCATCTTCAGCGTTTCCAGAGAGAACGCCTCCAAGGGCTCTTTCGGGCGGGTGAGATCAGGCTGCATTCCGCCGCCCCCACCGGTCGAGAGCTTTCTCGGCTTGAAGGGATCGGGCAGATCAAAGGCGCTGTAACTGAACGGCTCGTAGGCCTTAACCTCGGGCAGAGGTTCGATTTTCCCCTGCATGTCCTTGCCGGTTTCGGCGACAAATCTGTGAAGATCGTCCATATCACCGCCGCCGCAGCCGCTCAGTCCGGTGACGATCAATGCGATGGCCAGGCGCTTCATTTCTTTTGCTCCTTGGCTTTTTGCTTCCGGGCGATGACTTCATCGTCGTCCAGATAACGGTAGGTTTTGACAACGGCATCCATATTCAACACGCCATCCTTGGCAGGCTCCATGGAAATGTCCTGCAAGGTCACGATGCGCGGCAGCTTGGAGACGTCGCTGACGAAGGCGGCAATGTCATGGTAGCCACCGGTCACTTTGACGTGGATGGGCGTTTCGGCATAGAACTCGGACACGGTTTCGGCTTCGGGCTTGAACAGGTCGAACTGCAGTCCACGTCCCAGACCCGCCTGGTTGACGTCCGTGATCAGCGCATCCATTTCCTGCTTGTTCGGCAACTGCTTCAGCAATGCGCCGAACGCCTGCCCAATGTCTGCCAACTGCTTTTTGTAGGCTTCCAGATTGATGGCCTGGTTTTTCTTGGTGGTGAACACGCTGCGCAGCTCGGTTTCCTTCTGCTTCGCGGTGTCGAGCGCCGCCATCCCGCTGCGCCAGTCGAACCACCAGCCGGCCAGAACGATCGCCACACACAACAGCGTCAGTGCGACGAGTTTGGTCGGCAGCGGCCAGTCTGCCAGCGTTTTCAGATCGAGTTTATTGAGTTCGTCCAGGGTCATGCCTTGCCCCCCTTGTCATTCGCGCTGTCCGGTTGCTGATGCGTCTGCTTGACGGTCAGCACAAACTCGTTGGCGCGCAGATTATTCACGGTGGCAGCCTTGATCTCGACCAGGCTGGCCGATTCGAACCAGGGTGAGCCGTCGAGATTGCGCATCAGCGTGGAAACGCGCGCACTCGATTGGGTGTAGCCGCTGATGGTGACAATGTCGCCCGCCTGCTTGAAGGACTTGAGATAAAGCCCGTCGGGCAACAGGCGAATCATCTGGTCAAACAGATGCACGACTTCGGTACGGTTGGATTGCAAGGTCTCGACGACTTGTTTGCGTTCCAGCAGCGCCTGGGTCTGCTCGCGGATTTTCTTGATTTCGCCGATCTGGCTGTCGAGCTTGGCGATTTCCTGTTCCAGGTAGGCATTGCGCGCCTCCTGCGTCGACTGTCGCGCTGCAATCACGCTATGGCCGAGGACGACAGCAAGGACACCCGCCGCAACGGCGATACCAAGCAGGATATTGAACTGGCGCCGCCGGGCGGCACGCGCAAGTTCACGGTGGGGGAGCAGGTTAATGCGGATCATTGGGGGTCAAACCTCCGCATGGCAAGGCCGCAAGCGACAAACAAGGAAGGCGCATCGGCAGTCAATGCCTGCGGCCGAATTTTGGGTCCGACCGCCATGTTGGCAAACGGATTGACGACCATCGTTGGGGTCCCGGTGCGTTGGGCGACAACTTCGTCGATGCCGGGGATCATGGCACCGCCGCCGGCCAGCAGGATCTGGTCGACCTTGCGAAACTGGGTCGACGTGGTGAACAGCTGCAGGGCACGGCCGATTTCCATCGCCAGGGTTTCGCTGTAGGGCTGCAACACTTCCATGTCGTAGCTTTCGGGCAGGGTTCCCTTGCGCTTGGCGTTTTCGGCCTCTTCGCTGGTCATGCCGTAACGGCGCGAGATTTCGTTGTTGAGCTGGTTGCCACCGAAGCCGTGTTCGCGCAGATAAACCGATTCATTGTCGTTGAGGATGTTGATGTGCATGTTCTGCGCACCCACGTCGATGATCGCCACGGTCTGGCCAGCGCCGCTGTTCGGCAGCAGATGGGCAATCTGCTCGTATGCGGTCTGCGTGGCATAGGATTCGACGTCCATGATCAGCGCCTTGAGGCCGGCCGCCTCGACGGCCGCCACACGATCCTCGACCTTCTCCTTGCGCGCGGCGGCAAGCAGGATCTGCATGTCGTCGGGGCTGCTGGGCGACGGGCCGAGCACCTGAAAATCCAGATTCACTTCATCGAGCGAGAAAGGAATGACCTGATTGGCCTCGGCCTCCACCTGGTTTTCCAGGTCGATGCCCTTGAGGCTGGCCGGTGCCAGGATTTTTTTGGTAATGACGGCCGACGACGGCAACGCCAGGGCAACGTTCTTGATCCGCGTCCCCAAATTCTTCCATGCAGTACGCAAGGCATCGGCCACCTGATCGAGGTTGGCGATATTGCCGTCCGTCACGGCATCCTTGGGCAAGGGCTCGATGACATAGCGTTCCACCCTCAGCATGCCCTTCCCGGCGTCGGACAACTCCACCAGCTTGACCGCAGTCGTGCTGATGTCGAGCCCCAGGATGGGCAGACCCTTGGCGGACAGCCAGTCCAGATTGATATTCAGGTGCAAGAGTTTTCCTTTACACTTCTGTGAGTTGGCGCTTTTTCTTATTATTGTTTTTAGATGCTAGCAACAACACACGGTTTTTAACAGTTTTTTTCTTGCCATCACACTAGAGTTGAACATGTGTGTCCAATTTCCAACACCACTAACGCCTATAATCGTCGGAAACTTTAGGCATCACATGGCAGATTCGGCCGATACCGCCAGAGATCGTTGCCGCCCAGTACACTGCGCGACAGGAAAGAACCAATGTGGATATAACAGCGGGGTATTGAGCCGGCCCCGCTGGCCCCTCCCTGGCAGGACGGCCATTTGGTATGGTTGCTCCAGGCTTACGACGTCTTCACACTTCACAAAGTAAGGAACCGGATGTTTTCGAAATGGTGGCATTACGCACTGGCATTGATCGTCAGCCTCGGCGTCGTCGGAACGGCGCTGGCCGGGTTGGCCGCCGCATTGATTTATCCGAACCTGCCGCCGCTCGAAGCGCTGACAGACTACAAGCCCAAGCTGCCACTGCGCGTATTCACGGCTGACGGCGCCCTGATCGGCGAATTCGGTGAAGAACGCCGGGCCTTTATCGCCATCGATAAAGTCCCGACCTACATGAAGCAGGCGATCATCGCCGCCGAAGACGAGCGCTTCTACGAGCATGGCGGGGTGGATACGCTGGGCGTGCTACGCGCCGCGGTTTCGAACCTGGTGTCCGGCGGCGCCAAGGAAGGCGCCTCGACCATTACCATGCAGGTGGCACGCAATTTCTTCCTGTCGAACGAAAAGACGCTCACCCGCAAGCTGTCCGAAGCCATGCTGGCGATGAAGATCGAGCACAGTCTGTCGAAGGACAAAATTCTCGAGCTGTATCTCAACCAGATCTATCTCGGGCAGCGAGCCTACGGCTTCGAGGCTGCAGCACGCACCTACTTCGGCAAACCGATGCGCGAATTGTCGCTGGCCGAATTCGCCATGCTGGCCGGATTGCCAAAGGCACCGTCGCGCTATAACCCGGTGGTCAACTTCCCGCGCGCCAAGGCACGCCAGGAATATGTCCTGGGGCGCATGCGCGCGCTCAAATTCATCGACCAGCCGACTTGGCAAGCAGCCGTCAAACAGAAACTGGTCATTCGCCAGGCGCGGCAGCAGACCGATGTTTCGGCTGATTACGCAGCCGAAATGGTGCGCCAGGCCCTGTTCGAGAAATACGGTGAATCCATCTACAGTTCAGGCTACAAGGCCATCACCACGCTGCGGCGCGCCCAGCAGGCGGCCGCCGACCTCGCGGTATGGCAAGGCATTGCCGACTATGACCAGCGCCACGGCTATCGCGGACCGGAAAAGGAGATCAGCCTGCCCGCCGACAAGGCCCAGCGTAAAGCGGCGATCGCCGCCGCGCTGGAGGATCTCGCCCCGGTCAGCGACATGCAACCAGCCGTGGTCGTGAGCGCCACCCCCAAGCTGATCCGTGCCCAGCTGGAAAACGACACGGTGGTCGATATTTCGGGCGCCTCACTCAAATGGGTGGTCAACTGGGCCGACGGAAAAAAAGGCCGGCAGCTCGTCCCCGGTGCCGTGGTCCGCGTGCAGGCGATAGGCAAGCCGCAGCAATGGCGACTGGCACAGCTGCCCGAGGTGGAAGCAGCACTGGTTGCTCTGAACCCGAATGATGGCGCCATCACCGCACTGGTCGGCGGGTTCGATTTTCACCGCAATAAATTTAACCGCGTGACGCAGGCCTGGCGACAGCCGGGATCGAGCTTCAAGCCCTTTATTTATTCGGCTGCGCTGGAAAAGGGCTATACCCCGGCCACCATGATCGACAATATGCCGCTGACCCTGAGCGCCGAAGAGGCCGGCGGCACCGCCTGGGAACCCCAGAACTACGACGGCGACACCAGCGGTCCAGTGCGCATGCGCACCGCGCTGACCAAATCGCTCAACCTGGTGTCGGTACGCATCCTGCAGGGGATCGGACCGAACTACGCGCGTGACTATATCCGTCGATTCGGTTTCGATCCTGCCCGTCATCCGCCCTATCTCACCATGGCACTCGGCGCAGGCAGCGTCACCCCGCTTCAACTGGCCGCGGCCTATGGTGTATTCGCCAACGGCGGCTTCAGCGTCAAGCCCTATCTGATCGACAAGGTCTATGACAAGGAGGGCCGGCTACTGATGGAAGCCCGGCCACAAATAGCGGGAGGAAGCGCGCCACGCGTGATCGATCCCCGCAATGCCTGGTTGATGACGAGCATGATGCAGGACGTGGTACGCTACGGAACCGGCGCACGCGCCGCCCAGTTGGGGCGCAGTGACATCGCCGGCAAGACGGGTACGACCAACGATGCACGCGACATATGGTTCGCCGGGTATACCCCCGACCTGGTGGCCATCGCCTGGATGGGTTACGACCAGCCGCGTTCACTCGGCCGGCGTGAAACCGGCGCCCAATCCGCCCTACCGATCTGGATGGGCTTCATGGGTCCAACACTGAAAAACATGCCGCAAAAAGGCTGGACCATGCCCAGCGGTATCATCAGCGTGAATATCGACCCGAACACCGGAACCCGTCTGCCCGACACACTAATCGGCGAATTCCTGGGGAAAATCCTGGGCACCGATTCAACCGGCATGGTTGAACATTTCTATCAGGAATTCCCGCCTCCCGACGCGCCTGCCGCGGGATGGAATACCGGCACCGACGCGCCTGCAGACCCCGCAACCGTCTCCCCGGGAACGCCGCCATGAAACATCAGGACATGCGCCGCCGCATCGCCCATGCCGCGGCGCGCATGCTGGCCGAGGACGGCAGTCTCGATTACGGCAGCGCCAAACGCAAGGCAGCACGCCAGCTCGGCGCACCCGACAGTGGCAACCTGCCGGACAACCAGCAGGTCGAGGACGCGTTGCGCAGCTACCAGGCGATCTACCAGACCGACGAAACACGGGCACATCTGGCGCTGCTGCGTCAAACCGCCATCGAATACATGGAGCAACTTGCGGAGTTCGATCCCCATCTCACCGGATCCGTTCTCAACGGTACGGCCGGCCCGCATGCCGACATCAACCTGCAACTCTTTACCGACCACCAGAAGGATGTCGAATTTCTGCTAATGCGCCTGCCTTCGCCCTACCAGGCCGGTGAGTACCGGGCCTCGGATGCGCCGGGGCGGTTCTATCCCCGCTTCGTGATCGATGATCCGCGCGCCCGGGTCGACCTGGTCGTCTACCCCGCCTCCGAACTGCGCAACATGAGACGCCTGCAAGCCGATGGCAGCCCGCGGCGCCTGCGCTTGCCACAGGTCAGGACGCTCATTTGATCATTCTCATTGCTGCCCGCTCTGGCATGGAAGATGCTCGCCCACATTCCATGGTTCTTGATGAGTAAACGGCTGTGATCCGATTTTTCCGGCACTACGTGCCGCTGAATTTACTGCTGCTGGTATTGATCGAAACGCTGATCCTCAGCGGATCGATCTACGCCGGAGTGAGCGCCCGCTTCCTCGACGGCAGCACGATTCCGGCCGAGCTCGACCCGCTGCTGCCCAAGGCCCTGACCTTCGCCATCGTCATGCTGGGCCTGATGACCGCGAGCGGCCTGTATGACCTCGAGTGGCAGGGGGGCATACGCGCGCTGCTGCAACGCCTGGGTCTGAGTTTCGGGCTGGGGCTGGTGACGATGAGCCTGCTGTTTTATTTTTTCCCCGCCTTGCTGGTCGGGCGGGGCGCCTTCCTGCTGTCGTTCGGCCTGGCCCTGCTGGGCATTCTGCTCAGCCGGGCCCTGTTCATCCGCTGGGCACGGGTCGGCGCGCTCAAGACGCGTGCCCTGGTGATCGGCACCGGCAGTCGCGCCGCCCACGTCGAAGCCATGCTGACCAAGCGCTCCCATTCCAGCAATGTCCAGGTCATCGGTTATCTGCCGATGGGGGGGAGTCATCATTTCGTCGACCATGCCCGTATTCTCGACACCCAGGAACCGCTGCCCGAACTGGCGCTTCGTCTGCAAGTCAGTGAAATCATTCTCGCCGTTCGCGACCGCCGCGGCGGCGGCATGCCCGTGCAGGACCTGCTCAAGTGCAAGCTGTACGGCATTCGCATCCTGGAACTGTCCAGCTTCTTCGAGCGCGAAAACGGCCATCTGCAACTCGATTCGATGAACGCCAGCTGGATGATCCTGTCCGAGGGCTTTCACCAGGGCATGCTGCGCGACACCGCCAAACGCTTGTTCGACCTGCTGGTGAGCGCGGCCATGCTGGTCGTCTGCCTGCCGGTCATGGCACTCACCGCCCTGTTCATCAAGCTGGAAAGCCCCGGCCCCGTTCTCTACCGCCAGGAGCGCGTCGGCCAGGGCTGCCGCAATTTCACCATCCTCAAGTTCCGCAGCATGTGCGTCGACGCCGAAAAGGATGGCAAGCCACGCTGGGCCGGGCAGAACGACAGCCGCGTGACGCTCACCGGGCGCTTCATCCGGCGCACCCGAATCGACGAACTGCCGCAGATTTTCAATGTATTCTTCGGCGACATGAGCTTCGTCGGCCCGCGTCCCGAACGCCCCTATTTCGTGCAGGACCTGACACAGAAAATCCCCTATTACGGCGTGCGCCACACCGTCAAACCCGGCATCACGGGTTGGGCGCAAGTACGCTACCCTTACGGCGCGAGCGACGAAGACGCCATGCACAAGCTGCAATACGATCTCTACTACGTCAAGAACCACAGCCTGTTTCTGGATCTCATGATCCTGTTCCAGACCGCTCAAGTCGTATTGTGGGGAAAGGGCGTGCGCTGAGCGCGCACACTCCCAGAGCCGACCATGCCCGCCTCCCTGCTCCTCCTGGCCGCTGTCGGTTATGGACTGGCGGCACTCGCTTATCTCGGCCTATCCGGCCTGATCGTCGCCAGCTGGCGACGCCGACCGCAAGGCCGACTACTGGTACTTGCAACGGGGCTGAGCGCCGTATGGGGCGCGTTCTCCGCACTCATGGCCTGGGGAGCCGTGCCACCCCGAATCGACCTGGCGGCCGAAGTGGCGCGCAACGGCGCATGGCTGGCGCTACTGCTTTACATCCTCCATCTGCGCCTGCCACCTGACGCAACCCTGCCCGCACCGCTACGCCTCATCCGCACCCTGAGCGTCGCACTCGTCAGCGCCCTGCTGCTCGCCAGCCTGTATCCCTTCATCGCGCCGACCCAGCCCGTGCTGGCCCGGTGGGCCGGCAATCTGGGACTGGTGCTGCTCACCGTGATGGGGCTGGTGCTCACCGAGCAGGTGTATCGCAGCACCCGTCCGGAAGACCGCTGGGCGATCAAGTTCCTCTGCCTGGGACTGGGCGGGCTGTTTGTCTACGACTTCTATCTTTACGCCAATGCCGCGCTGTTCAATGCGATGGATGCCCAAGTGTGGGCCGCGCGCGGCTACGTGGCAGCGCTGGTGACACCGCTGATCGCGGTTTCCGCCGCCCGCAACCCGGAATGGGCCGCGCCGGTCGGACTTTCGCGCAGCATGGCGTTCCACACCGCCAGCCTGCTGGCGGCGGGCATCTATCTGCTGCTGATGGCCAGCGCAGGCTATTACCTGCGCCTGTTCGGCGGCGAATGGGGCGACGTGGTGCAAACCGTATTCATCTTTGCCGCCGCCATGCTGCTGGTGCTGCTGATGTTTTCCGGCACCCTGCGCGCCCGCTTGCGCGTATTCCTGTCCAAGCATTTTTTCAGCTACCGCTACGACTACCGCGAAGAGTGGCTCAACTTCACCCGTACCCTCACCGAGGGCCAGCCCGGCGAGCAGTTGTGCGAACGTGCGGTCGAGGCGCTGGCCCGGCTGCTCGAAAGTCCTGGCGGCGCCCTGTGGATGCGCGAAGGCCACGCCGGCTATCAGCGCGCCAGCCACTGGAACTGGGCTGACCTCCAGGGCGCCGAGCCGGCTGACTCCCCCTTCATTCAATGGCTTGCCAGCAAGCAATGGGTGGTGGATCTGGATGAAATGAAGGTGCGCCGCGATCTCTACGGCGACCTGGATACGCCCGCATGGCTTCAAAGCGCCGACAACGCCTGGCTGGTGGTGCCGCTGATGCTGCACGACGAACTGCTCGGCTTTGTCGTGCTCAAGCACTCATTAGGCAACGTCACCTTCAACTGGGAAGTCAGCGACCTGCTCAAGGTCGCAGCGCGGCAAGCGGCGGCGCACCTGGCGCAGATGCGCGCTTCCAACCAGCTGATCGTGGCGCGCCAGTTCGAGTCGTTCAACCGCACCACCACCTTCATCATCCACGACCTGAAAAACCTCATCGCCCAACTGTCCCTGCTGCTGGCCAATGCCGAAAAACACAAGCACAACCCCGAGTTCCAGGCCGACATGCTCGACACGGTGGAGAACGCGGTCGCACGCATGAACAAGGTATTGGCGCAATTGCGCCGGGGCAGCGATGCGGCAGAGGCACAGTCGGTGGCGCTGGCCGACATCCTGAACGAGGCCGCCGCCAGCAAACAGGCATTCAAGCTGCGTCCCACGCTGGAACTGCCACCCGGCTCGCTTCGCGTTCGCGCCGAGCGCGATCGACTCACCCGCGCCATCGGCCATTTGCTGCAAAATGCGCTGGAGGCTACGCCGCCGACCGGCCAGGTCACCTTGCGGGGCTTCGAGGCGTCCGGGCAGGCCATGATTGAAATCCTCGACACCGGCAGCGGCATGGATGACGAATTCATCCGCACCCGGCTGTTTCAGCCGTTCGACTCGACCAAGGGCGCAGGCATGGGCATCGGCGCCTACGAGTGCCGCGAGACCCTGCGCGCCCTGGGCGGGAATATCGAGGTAGACAGCACACCAGGCATCGGAACCCGCTTCCGCCTCAGCCTGCCGTTGGACAATAATGTACCTGCTGGAGGAGACGCCGCATGAGCGACGCCAAACAGAAAATACTGCTGGTCGAAGACGATCCCGGACTGCAAAAGCAGTTGAAGTGGAGCCTCGCCGATTACGAACTGGTCATCGCGGCCGACCGCGACGGCGGCATCGCGCAATTGCGCCGCCACGAGCCCCCAGTAGTGCTGCTCGATCTCGGCCTGCCGCCCGACGTCGACGGCGCCACCGAAGGCCTGGCGGCGCTGCAGCAGATCCTGTCGCTCGCGCCGTCCACCAAGGTCATCGTCGTCACCGGCAACCTCGATCGCAGCAATGCGGTAAAAGCGATCCATCTCGGCGCCTACGACTTTTTCCAGAAACCCTTCGAGCCCGACGTGCTGGCGCTGATGATTGCCCGTGCCCTGCATGTCCATGCGCTGGAAATCGAAAACCGCCTGCTTGCCGCCAAACAAGGCGGCTCCGCCCTGCAGGGACTGATCACCAGCAGCGAGCCGATGCTGAAGATCTGCCGCACCGTGGAAAAGGTCGCCCCTGCCAATGCCACCGTATTGCTGCTGGGCGAATCGGGTACCGGCAAGGAAGTGCTGGCGCGCGGTGTCCACGAGCTGTCGCCACGCGCCAGCAAGCGTTTCGTCGCCATCAACTGCGCGGCCATCCCCGATACCCTGCTGGAATCCGAGTTGTTCGGTTACGAGAAAGGCGCCTTCACCGGCGCTGCCAAGCAGACCATCGGCCGCATCGAATACGCCAACGAAGGCACACTATTTCTTGACGAGATCGGCGACCTGCCGATGCCGCTGCAGGCCAAGCTGCTGCGTTTCCTGCAGGAACGCGTGATCGAGCGCCTGGGCGGACGCGGCGAAATTCCGGTCGACGTGCGCGTCGTCTGCGCCACCCACCGCGACCTCGCCGGCATGATTCGCGAAGGCAGTTTCCGCGAGGACCTGTACTACCGGCTGTCCGAAATCTCGGTAAAAATCCCACCGCTGCGCGAGCGTCCCGGCGATGCCGTATTGCTGGCACAGGCCTTCCTGGAACGCTATGCACGCGAACTGGGCCGCAACCTCCGGGGCTTCACCGCCGACGCGCTGGCAGCGCTCGAAGCCCATGCCTGGCCCGGCAACGTGCGCGAAATGGAGAACCTGATCAAGCGCGCCACCATCATGGCCGACGGCAACCAGATCACGGCGGCCGATCTTGGCATCGATACCGGCCACGCCGAACCGCAACCTTTCAACCTGCGCCAGGCGCGCGAGAACGCAGAACGTCTGGCCGTCAGCCGCGCGCTTGCCCACAGCGATGGCAGCATCGCCCAGGCTGCCGAACTGCTTGGCATCACCCGCCCCACGTTGTATGACCTGATGGCAAAAATCGGCATGAAATAATCCGCTGCACACCCCGATTTTACAATTCCTACAAGAACACTGGAGACCCGAATGTCGCCCATCCTCCCCGCTCCCCGGCTACTGTCGGCCCTCATGTTTGGCGCCTGTCTGCTGACTGCCTGCGGTGGAGAAGATAGCGCCACGCTTGTCACCGAAGCCCGGACGAAACTGGCAGCAGGCGATTACAAGGCCGCGATGATCCAGCTGAAAAACGCCGTGGCGAAGGACGAAAAAAACGCCGAGGCCCGCTTCGAACTGGGCAAGCTGTATCTCGCCCAGCTCGATCTGGCCAGCGCAGAAAAGGAATTCCGGCGCGCCCGTGAAGCGGGCTATTCGGCAAGCGTCGTCAATCCGATGATCGCCCGTGCGCTGCTGGGGCAGCGCGAATACCAGCGCGTGCTGGACGAGTTGCCCGCGCCGGCCGACAGCAGCCCCGATGCCGCCACGCTGGAGGCCCTGCGCGCCACCGCCGAACTCGGGCTGGGCCGCAAGGAAGAGGCGCGCAAAGCGCTGCAGCAGGCGCTCACGGCTGCGCCAAACAATCCCGAGGTCCACCTCGCACTGGCGCAGCTGGCGCTGGCCGACGGCGACCCCGGCAAAGCCATGCAGTCGCTCGACCAGGCCTTGCGCATCGACCCCAAGCACCGCGACAGCCTGTTGCTGAAAGGCGACCTGTTGCGCACCTCGGGCAAACCGGACGAAGCCGCCGCTGTCTATCGCGAGGTGCTGAAAATCGACCCACGCCACAGCAGCACGCTGCTCGCACTGGCCGGAATCGCCATTTCCGAAAACAGACTGGACGACGCGCGTAAGGAAGTCGATGCCGCCTTGAAAATCACTCCGAACAGCCTGCAAGCACGCTACACCCAGGCGCTGATCGATTTCCGCGAAAAGAAAACCGAAAGCGCGCGCGACCGGCTTGCTTCGGTGCTGAAGGCTGCGCCCAATTATGTCCCTGCGTTGCTGCTGGGCGGCACGATCGAATACGCGCTTGGCAACCTGCAAACCGCAGAGGCGTATCTCAACAAGGTAGCCAAGGCCACGCCGAACAATCTATATGCGATCCGTCTGCTGGCCGCCTCGCAGTTGCGCCAGGGACGTCCCGACGATGCGGCAATTACGCTGGCCCCCGCACTCAAGTCGGCCAACCATGACGCCGGTGTACTGATCGTCGCCGGTGAAATCGCGCTGGCCAAAAAGGACTTTGCCCAGGCCTCGGCGTATTTCGAGCAGGCCGCGCAGCGCAACCCCAATAGCGCCGCCATCCGCACAGAACTCGGCATTTCCCGGCTGGCGCAGGGCGATAGCCGCGCCATGGCCGACCTGCAAACTGCCGCCGGCATGGAAGGCGCAGGCAGCCGGGCCGACACCGTCATCATCCTCAATCAGCTGGAGCACAAACAGTTCGACGCGGCCCTGGCCAGCATCGCTGCGCTGGAAAAGAAACAGGGCGCAAATCCCCTGGGCTGGAACTACCGGGGAGCCGCCTATCTCGGCAAGCAGGACACGACCAGGGCGCGCGACAGCTTTGAGCAGGCGCTCAGGCTCGACCCCAAATTCTTCCCCGCCGCGGCCAACCTCGCGCAACTCGATCTGAAAGACAACCAGCCGGCCGCAGCACGTCAGCGTTTCGAGGGCATCCTCAAGGCTGATCCCCGGCACCTCGATGCCATGCTCGCGTTGGCCGATCTGGGGTTGCGCAACCATGATGAAAAAACGTATGTGAGCTGGCTGGAAAAAGCCGCCGCAGCGCATCCGCAGGCCCTGCAGCCGCGGGAGGCGCTGGCACGCTACCAGCTGGCCAAAGGCAACAAGAGCCAGGCGCTCGCCGTGGCCCGCGAAGCGGTCGACGCCCAACCCGACAACCCGGCAGCCCATGACCTCCTCGGCACCACCCAACTCGCGCTGGGGGATACCACCAACGCGCTGGCCAGCTTCCGCAAAGTGGTCGAGCGCCTGCCCGGGAAGGCAGCCCCGCTCATCAAGCTTGCCACCGCGCAGATCGTCGCCAAGGATCCCGACGGCGCACGCGAGACCCTGCAGAATGCGTTGCGCATCCAGCCTGATTTTCTGGACGCCCAGCTGATGCTCGGTGGCGTCGAGATCCAGAGCGCGCATTTTGACGAGGCGCTCAAACTCGCGAAACAGGTGCAACAGCAGAAACCTGGCTCTCCGGCCGGTTTCGCCCTCGAAGGCGACATTGCATTTGCGCGCAAAGATTTCTCCGCCGCACTCGCCGCCTTCGAGCGCGCACAAAAACTGGCCCCCTCAGGCGCGCTGCTGGTACGTCAGCTTCAGGTTTTCAATGCCACCCAACGCCCCGAAGCCGGCGAGAAACGTCTCGCCGACTGGCTGGCCACCCACCCGCAGGATGCCAGCACACGTGCCGTACTGGCGGAAAACCTGACCAAGCGTAAACAGTACGCTGCCGCAGTCGAGCAGTACCTTGTGCTGAACAAGAGCAATCCCGGCAATCTGGTTGTGCTGAATAATCTGGCATGGGCGTTGTCTGAACTGAACGACAAGCGTGCATTGAGCTTTGCCGACCAGGCCTTGAAGCTGAAACCCGACAACCCGGAGGTGCTCGACACCTATGGCTGGCTGCAGGTTCGTATGGGCGATGCCGCCAAGGGGTTGAACATATTGAAGAACGCGCAATCCAAAGCGCCGGACGATGCAGCAATCCAGTGGCATCTGGCGTATGCGCTCAATGCGAACGGCGACAAGGCTCGCGCACGGCAGGAACTCAAGTCACTGCTCGATCGCCGCGTCGGTTTCATGGGCGATGTTGAGGCCCGCGCGCTTTACCAACAACTGACCGTCAACCCCTGAGGTTCACATGCGTCCCCATTTCCCACGTATCGCACCGCTCGCCCTTTCGCTCGCGCTGGCATTTTCCTCGGCTGCATCGCTGTCAGGCTGCGACCGCAGCGCCCATCTCAGTGTCGCTGAGCACATCGAGCGCGCCAAGGATTTTCAGAGCAAAGGGGATACGCGAGCCAGTATTCTCGAACTGAAAAATGCGGTCCAGAAAGATCCCAACAATGCACAGGCACGCTGGCTGCTGGGCAACGCCTACCTCGACCTGCGGATGGGAGGCGAAGCGGAAACCCAATTCGACAAGGCGGTGAAGCTTGGCATCAACCCGAAAAGCGCACGGATCCCGATCGCGCGGGCCCAACTTTACCAGGGCAATTTTCAGCAGATCCTCGACACGCTTGCCGCCGTCGATACCGAAGAACCCGGAATCCTGGTTCAGATTCTGGACCTGCGCGGCAATGCCCTGCTCGGCCTCGGCAAGTACCCCGAAGGCTGCCAATTGTTCGACCGCGAGATCCAGACCGACAAATCCTTCGCACCGGGCTATCTGGGGCGCGCACGCTGCGAATACAACGCGGGCCACGCCGACGCGGCGGTGGCCAGTGCCAAACAGGCCACCGCCCTTGATCCGGGCCATCTGGAATCCTGGTATCTGCTGGGCGACCTCTATCGCGCCATCAAGCGCCCCGACGAGGCGCTTGCCGCCTATGATCATGCGCTTGCGATCAAGGCCCAAGACTTCGACGCCATCGCCTACAAGGCGATGACGCTATTGTCGGTCAACCGGGTAAAAGAAGCCGAGACCGAAATCAAGCGGCTCATCAGCTTACGCCCGCAGGCGGTACTGGCCAAATACCTCAAAGCCTATATGTATTACCAGCAAGGCAGGAACAACGAAGCCAGCAATCTGCTGCAGGGTGTCCTCAAGGACAATCCGGACAACCCGCAGGCAAACCTGCTCTATGGCACGATCAACTATGCCGCCAAGAATGATGAAATCGCGCTTTCCAGCTTCAACAAGGTGCTCAGCACGACCGAGCTGCCCGAGGCGCGCCTGCTCCTGGCCGCCACGCAGTTGCGCATGGGCGCCAATGCCGAGGCAGTCAAAACCCTGACGCCGTTGCTCACGCAGGGGAACAACGCCAAGGCCTTCCTTCTGGCCGGCCAGGCGACAATCAATCAGGGAGAATTCGAGCGTGGCATGGCCTATTTGGGCCGGGCCAGCACCCTTGATCCGAAAGACACGGTTATCCGCGGCACCCTGGCGCAAAACCAGCTACTCACCGGCGACCAACAGGGGATCCAGGGACTGGAATCCGTCATCACCGACAATCCGGACGACCCCCAGGCCTATTTGCTGCTTGTAACATCACAGGTCGGCAAGGCCGACTTCAAGGGCGCGCTGGCCACCTTGCAGAAAATGACTGCAGCGCAGCCCACCAACCCCCTTCCCCCCTTGCTGGCGGGCCGCATTCATCTCATGCAGCGCACTCCGGCTGCCGCACGACAGGCATTTGAGCAAAGCCTGACCGTGGATGCCAACTTTCTACCCGCAGCCAGCGCCTTGGCCGATCTGGATATCCAGGAAAAAAAACCCGACCAGGCAAGTGAACGCTTCAAGCGCATCCTGTCGAAATCGCCCGACAACCTTGGCGCGCTCATGGGGCAGGCACGTATCGCCTTGACCCTAGGGCATCAGAAGGAATTCGTGACGTATCTAAAAAAAGCCATCCAGTCCCATCCGGATGCACTTGAACCCGTCAGCCAGCTGACCCTGTACTATCTGAACCAAACTCGGCAACCCGAACTGGCCCTTGAAGTAGCGCAGAAAGCCGCCCAGGCCAACAACGGCAACCCGGCGTTCCTCGACAACCTGGGACAGGCGCAGCTCGGCGCTGGTCACAAGAAGGATGCGATCGACACCTACACCAACGTCACCAACCGGGCCCCCAACTCGGCCGTCGCCTGGTATCGCCTGGCCTGGGCACAGCGGGTTGCAGGGGACATGAATGCGGCACAGAAATCGCTGCAAAAGTCAGTCCGTCTCACACCCAATTATCTTGATGCTCACATTGCGCTGGCGGGTCTGTATGCCGCGCTGGGACAGCAGGAAAATGCCTTACAGGAAGCCCGCGCGATCCAGACGCTGAATCCTCAGTCTGCTACCGGGTACAACCTGGAAGCAGAACTTGCTGCCCGCTTCAAGAAACCGGATGCCTCCCTGCAGGCCTTGGCACGCGCGTATCAAACCGCGCCGTCATCGGATACCGCAGCCACCTACCATCTTGCCCTGCTACGGTCTGGGAAACCCGATCAGGCGGAGCAAGTTGCCCGGCAATGGCTCAAGCAGCATGCCAGCGACAGCGCTTTTCGCTTGTATCTGGCGGGGACGTATCTGCAAAAGCAGCAAACCAGCCAGGCCATCGCCGAGTACCAGCAGATTGTAAAAGCTGTCCCCAACCATGTGATGGCGCTTAACAACCTCGCTGCCGTGCTTGAGGAGCAGAACGACCCCGCTGCCTTTGTGTATGCGCAGCGCGCCTATAGCCTGCAGCCATCCAATCCGATGGTCATGGACACCTATGGCTGGGGCTTGTTGCAGCAAGGGAAAGTCCAGGAGGCGACGCCATTATTGAAACAGGCGGCCCAGGCCATGCCGAATGCACCAGCCGTGCAATACCACTGGTCGGCAGCGTTGGCCAAATCCGGGCAAAACGCCGAGGCCCAGGCGCTGCTACAAAAACTCCTGGCGTCACCCCAGCATTTCGACGAGCGCGATAAGGCCGCCGCCCTGCTCAAGGCAATCGAAGCGTCCAGCAAACGCTAGCTGCATCACGTCAATGGATTGTCGCCTGGCGGGCGAGCCTTCAAGTAAAGGCCTGCCCGCTTCTTTATCATGCGATTGAAGCCGCCACACTTCTGGCCCATGCGGGAGAATACGCGCAGATTGGGCGACGCCCCCGTGTGTTGCGACTCACATGCTTGGGCCTGATTCGGAGCCCCCTGGCCTGAGACCCTGACCACCTGTCTTTTTCCCTGCATTTGGCACATACGGCAATCAATAAAAAAGCCCCAAGGCCTGAGCCTTGGGGCTTTTTCACTAACGAGTACTGCGTGATCAGGCTTGTTTGCGGCGACGCAGGCTGACACCCAGTCCAACCAGACCCAAGCCCATCAGCGCAATGCTGGTCGGCTCCGGTACAGCAAACACCACGTCCAGCGAACCATTGATGGTCTGCGTGCCGCCCACCACGAAGGAGTTCAGCTGGCCGGATTCGAACGAAACGTTGTAGAAAGGCACCGGAGCAGTGAAATAGCCCGAGCCGAGTGCGGTCAGCAGGAAGCTGGTCTTCGTACCGAAGCTGCCGCAGTTGATGCCCCCCACACAGGTGCTCAGGGTGGGATCAAGCGTACCCTGGCCGCCAAACAAAGCGCCGGTTGCAATCAGGTAATCCGGATCGCCGGTATTGCCCGTCGTCCAAGCAAGATTCCCTGTGGCAGGTGCGGTAAAGGTGGTGTCGCTGCTGGGGTCGATCCAGACATTCAGGCTGCCGCCCGCGTTGAAGAAGAAGCTGGTCACGCCGGCGCCATTGGTCGAGTACGTTCCCG
>DATCTE010000122.1:0-4325 GCA_036568085.1 Thiobacillus sp. | reverse complement strand
CGCCATCGGCAGCGTGTGGACGGTCTGCGGCGGCGTCACCGGCCCGACCATCGGCCCGAACCAGACCTACACCGAAGCCGAGTGCGTGGCGATGGAAGCCGCGTACCTGACCCGTATGTACGCCCGCATGGGCCAGTGCGTACAGGGCGAGTTTCACCCGTCCGTGGTCAAGGCGTTCGGCCACTTCGCCTACAACGTGGGCGAGGACAAGTTCTGCCGGTCCACCGCTGCCCGGCTGCTGAACGAAGGTCGGGTCAAGGCCGCGTGCGAGCAAATCCCCCGCTGGCGATTCGCCGGGGGCAAGGACTGCGCCATTCGGGCGAACCGCTGCTACGGCATCGTCAAGCGTCGCCAGTGGGAATATCAGACCTGCATGGAGGGCGCATGACCCTAATCGCCATCCGCGCCTTCCTGGCGTCCGTCCCCGGCTGGGTGTGGGGGCTGGTGCTGCTGGCCGCAGTCCTCATCGGGACTTATTGGCTCGGAAAGTCCCACGAGAGAGCCGCATGGGAGGCCCGCTGGGAAGCCGCGCAGGAAGCCACAGAAGCCGAGAACTCACGCCGGGAGGCAGCCGCCTTCAAGGCCGGCACCGAAGCCGCACAGAAGGCCGCGCAGGCGCAGCAGGACACGAGGAAACAGACCGATGAAGCCGTTGAAAGGGTGCGCGTCGAGTGGCGCGAAAAGCTGGTGCGTGTTCCCGCTGAGTGCCGCGCTGCTGTCGCTCTCCCTGACAGCGTGCGCGACGAAGGCCGTAAAGCCGTCGCCGCCGCCCGAGGTGCGCTGCCAGCAGGCTAGGACGGCTGAGATTCCCGACTGGCCTGCGGACTGGCTCAGCGATGGACCGGCGTTCGCCATCCGGGTGCTAGGTATCCTTCAAGAAGAAAGGCTTCTTGAGGGAGTAGAAAGAGAATGCCTATCCAGCCTTCGCAGGGATGGAGTGATTCGCTAGCCGCCTTCGCTTCAATTCTCTCTTGCGCTCCCTCCAGCAAGCCCGACACTTCCTGTGTCCGAACTGGTCAATATATGTGTTCTCTGAGTCAAACGGGTGGCCGTAGTTGCAACTAGTGCGGGAAGACTTTGAGTTTCTCCCTCGACTATCTCGGTCAGCCATATTTTCTACTGGCGTCCCTAGCTGCAAATGGTCTGGGTTTACACAGCCAGGGGTGTCGCATTTGTGCCTGACGTGAAGCCCATCAGGGATAGGGCCGTGAAGCGCCTGCCACATCATGCGATGCGCGGTTACAGTTTTCTCGCCGTTCCATGTTTTGCCGTATGGCAGGCCATTGGTCTGATTTCCCAAAAGCCATATCCAGCAGCCAGCCTCGGGAACTGGGATTGACCTTTCTTCAACCCACAAGTACGCCGCCCTCGGGTCGCGCTCGCAAATGTCCCTAGGCGCTGCATTGCTAGCGGCGACCCCCGGCCGAGGTTGCCTTTGTGCTGCTGACACGCAACTAACACGCGCAGACGATTCCGCAGCGGTTTTTAAGGCGTCCTGTGGCATCTTGTCGGCTCCTATGCGATTGAAATGCAAGGTCTATCGGCACCTTGACATGGTAGGGGTCACAGGTTCGAACCCTGTACCGCCCACCAATCCTATCAATGGGTTGGGTTACGAGGAAAACAAGGGTCTAGCACGCAACTAACACGCGGGCCATGTAGGCATCCACGGCCCGCACCGCAGCCCCGAGATAGTCCGGCCTGTATTTGGCGTACACCTCCGTCCGGCCCGAATAGGCCCGATGCCCCAGCATCCCCTGAATCTCAGCCTCAGGCACGCCCGCAGCCCGCAGCTCGGTGGCCATCGTGTGCCGGATGGTCTTAGGCACCACGGCCTGTTCTAGTCCGGCCTCGGCCCGCATCTTTCGCCATGCCGTCTTGAAGCTGGCGATGGGCTTGCCGTGCCAAGCCACCAGCGGCCCAGGAGGCGCGTTCTCAAGCCACGGGCGCAGGAACTCCCCCACGGGCACCACGGGCCGGTATTTCTTCGTCTGGCGGCGTCCTGGCGGGTTTTGGGTCAGCAGGCGGCGTTCCGGGTCGTAGAACTCCTTGCGCAACGCTAGGGCCGCCTCAGGGCGGGCCAGGGTGCCGTAGAGCAGCGCCAGCATCATGCGTTCGTGGGGCAGCTTGGCAGCCCTCCACAGCGCGGCAGATTCGCCCACCGTTAGCACCCGGTCGCGGGCCTCCCCATCCGACCCCGGCAGCACAAACGGCACGCTGGCAATCTCGCCCTCTCGATAGGCCCGGTTCAGGGCCGACTTCCCCACGTTCAGAATCCGCTTGATGTAGCCGTCAGATCGGCCACCCTCGCGCAGCCATGCGATGAACTCGCGCTGCCGGGCGGGGGTGACTTCGGACACCGTGCAGCCGCCAAAGAAGTCCGACCAGTACCGCAGGGCGATCTTCGCCATTTCAGCGGAGGGCAGGTCTATGGCGTGCTGCTGGTAGTAGCGCACCAGCACCATGTCCAGACTGGCTTCCTGCGGCTGCTGTTCGGGCATGTGCCCCTTGCGTGCAAACCACTCCCACAGCTTTAGCTTGGCTTCCTGAAAATCGCTTGTGCCAAGCGTCTTGCGTCTTGTCTGTCGAGTGTCGGGGTCGTACCAGGTTCGATACCACTTGTCCGACCCGCGCTGCTGGCTGAGCCAGAATGCTCCAATTTGTCCGGGGCGTTCCTGCATTGTTCTCGGTACTCGTCAAGAATGGCGTCGGTGTAGCGGATTTTCCGGGGGCTGAGCCGCATGGGACGAATCGCGCCCATGAGTCTCAATCGGGACAGGGTGGACTTGCTCATGTCCAGTCGCCTAGCGGCCTCGGCCTCGTCAAACTGTTCCGGCCTCCACTTCTCAGCGGCACCCATACCTATCCCTCCCCCTGCTGCGGCGCGGGCGCGGCGGCGAGCATGGCAGCATAAACTTTTGCCCATGTTTCAGGTGTTCCGCGCCGATACAGATCCTCTACAGACCCACCTGCTTCCATCATCGCCTCCGTCGGCTCCACCGGCACCACCCGCCACCCGGGCTGGGCTTGGGTCAGGGCGCGGGTGATGGCTGCTACCGCTGCGCGGTCAATGTCGCTGAGAACTGTGTTCACACCGCCAAACACCCCGGCCTTAGCGTATTCGTCAGCCAGCAACTCCCTTGCCCTCTGCTCAGCGTCCATCGGCGGCTCCTTGCTGGGCTGAAAGAAGGTAGCCATCATCCTCGGTGCCGAATCCGGCAGGCCATTGCATACGGCCCCAAGAGCAACCGCCATCGGCGTCAACCATCGGCCACTTGGCAACTGGCAATTCCTGGCAATCTTCGCAGTCGCAGCACATTCGGCGTTCGCGCTTGGACTGAAACAGGTTGTTCCCCGAGTATCCGCACCGTCCTTTACCGAAGGCGTCTTCCAGGTCGGTAAGGATTTCATCGATGAGTTCGCAAAAGTTCTCGGAGTCGCAGGAGCTATCGACGCGGACAACCCAGTAGCGCGGGCGCTGGTTGATCGTTGTGATCGCGAACAGCCGCCTGCCGTCGCCTTGCTTCTTCGGCAGCACTCTGGGGACGAACGTGAACCACGGGTCGCTCACCCAAAGGCGCGTTCGCTCGCGGCGTTCGATTGCCTTGGCGAGTCGGGAGTAGATCGCATCTTCAGCCAAGGTCGGCCTCCTGCTGCTGGGCGGCGGTGAGGGCAAGCCGGGCGCGGCGCGTCATTTCGCGCACGCCGTCCTTGAACCACTCGCGGTCGGCAGGGCCATCAACGCGGCCAGAAAGGGTGTCAGCGCCAAACTGCCGGATGCTTTCCAGCGCCTCGCGCATCGCCTCCACCCCCTCCACCGGCTTGGGGGCGGCGGGCAGGGGCATCCAGTGGGTGGCGTCGCGCCACACAATGCTTTTCCCGCTGTTCGTTGCCTGACCCCACCAGCGATCATGCTTCCACTGCCCGATCAGCCAGCACGGATTGCAGCGGTTGTCCGTCAGCAGCACGAACGCCCCATCCCTCGGCGCAGTCTCAATCGCCCTCCACCCCTCGGGTGCCGGCTGCGCGAGGGCGCGGGCGATGGCTCGAATCGCTTGGCGGGTGGGTATTTCGCCATCGATCATGCCGTCGCGCAGTAGCTTCGCGGTTATCGCCCACCCGGGCTTTTCGTCGTACAGGGCGGCCAAAATCTCAATTGCCTTCTTCTCAGCGTCCATCGGCGGCTCCCTGCTGGGTGGCAACGTCGATCTTTCTGAGTTCGTTTGCCATGATCGCCAACATCTCCCGATAGCTGCCTCCCTTGGGGGCCTGCGTGTGCCAAATCTCCAAGGCCGATGCGATATACCCGAGAACTGTCGTTTCAG
>DATCTE010000121.1:0-3906 GCA_036568085.1 Thiobacillus sp. | reverse complement strand
GTGTGCATGGCAGGCGTGTTGGGCAGCACGCTCGGCACGCCGCTCACCGCCATCATTTTTGCATTCGGCCTCACACACGACAGCGAAGCGCTGTTGCCGGTGATGTTGACCACCGCCGTAGCCTACGGCTTGACCGCGCTGACGATGAAGCGTTCGATCATGACCGAGAAGATCGCGCGTCGGGGCCTGCACATCTTCCGCGAATACGGCGTCGATCCGCTGGAACGACAGCACGTGAGCGACCTGATGAGTCCGGATGTGATCGCCATCGACGGTGCCATGCCGGTAGCGGACGCCCTGTCACGCTACTGCGGAGACCACGACCCGTATCGGGCCTATCCCGTGACAAGCGAAGGACGCGTGCTGGGAATGCTCGACTACCCGACGCTGCGAAAACACGAATGCTCTGCGGCACGCTGCATGGATGTGCTCAGCCCGCTTCATCCCGAACACATCCTCCTGCCCGGAGCGACCGCGCGCCACGCCGCAGGCCGCATGGCCCAGCTCGAAGTGGGATGTCTGCCCGTGGTCAAAGACCTGGCTAGCATGCGTCTGGTCGGCACCGTGTCGCTTCGGGACCTGCTCAAGCCCAGTCGCAGCCTGATCGAGGAGGAGACGTTTCGCGAAAAACTGCGTTGAGCAGCATTCGCTACCCAGGCATGGGCCGCAGGCAATAAGCGATGCCCCGCCCATGCCGATTGGGCTTTCAAGCTGCGCGGCCTGTCGTGAGCCTAGCGGCCAAGATCTTCCAGCAGGTTCGACAGATCGTCGGCGTGTTCCTCTTCCATTGCCAGGATGGTTTCCAGCATGCGGCGCGTGGTGGTGTCCTTGTCGCCGATATAACGGATCATTTCTCCGTAGCTCTCGATCGCGATGCGCTCGGCCACCAGGTCTTCCTTGATCATGTCGAGGAGTGAGTCACCCTCGACGTATTCGGCGTGTGAGCGCATCGCCAGACCTTCCGGGTTGAAGTCGGGTTCACCTTTCAGTTGCACGATACGGGTGGCGATCTGGTCGGCGTGGCCTTGTTCCTCGGTGGCATGCTGCAGGAACTCCTGCGCCACCGCGTCAGCGTTGATGCCGCTGGCCATGAAGAAATGCCGCTTGTAGCGCAGGATGCAGACCAGTTCGGTGGCCAGCGCTTCGTTCAGCAGCTTGACGACGGTGGCGCGATCGGCCTGGTAGCCATCGGTGACGGCGCCGTTTTCGATGTGCTTGCGGGCACGGGCGCGCAGGGTCTTGATGTCGGTGAGGAAGGGCTGTTTGCTTGCAGGTGCGGCTTTGGCTTTGGCCATATCGATCTCCTTTCGATTTGAGGGTTATCCCAGCGCAGTATCCAGCAACATCATGACGACAAAACCGCCGATGAGACCCAGTGTGGCAGCTTGTTCGTGTCCTTTGCGATGGGTTTCGGGAATGATTTCGTGCGACACCACCCAGAGCATCGCGCCGGCGGCAAAGCCAAGGCCGGCCGGGTAGAGCGGGGCAAAGCCCGAGGTCAGCGCGACGCTGACGACGGCGCCGAGCGGCTCGGCCAGCCCCGACAGCGCGCCTGCCGTGGCGGCTCGCCAGGGCGTGTAGGCTACGGTACGCAACGCGACCGCGACCACCAGGCCTTCGGGGACGTCCTGGATGGCAATGGCTGCGGCGAGCGGAATGCCCACCGACGTGTCGCCGCCGGAAAAGCCGACGCCGATCGCCATGCCCTCGGGGAAGTTGTGCAGGCAGATGGCAAACACCATCAGCCAGACGCTGCGCAGGTGCAGCCAGTCGGGACCATGGCGCCCGGCATTCCGGTGTTCATGCGGCACCATCTTGTCGGCCAGCAGCAGGAACAGGGCGCCGAGAATCAGCCCGGCGGCTACCAGCGATGCACCTGCCGGCCTGCTGCCGAGAATGTGGGCGCCCGCTGCAACACCCGGAATCACCAGCGAGAAACACGAGGCGGCGGCCATCACGCCCGCGCCGAATCCGAGCATGATGTCTTCCCAGCGCGGCGAGATGTGGCGGACAAACAGGGCGGGCAGTGCGCCTATGGCAGTAGCCAGTGCCGCCACCCCCGAGCCTGCCAGCGCTTGTCCCATCGGCGTGTCGAGGCGCGTGCCGCCCTGGGCCAGCGCAAGCCAGATTATCCCGGCAAGCAGAACGGCCAACAGGGTGGCACTGCCCCGCTTCGCTGCGTGGGCATAGCGCGGGTCGTGGAATAAATCCTGCAGGGTGCGGGCGCCGGTGTGCATGGATTTACTTTAGCCAATCCCTGGCGTCTATTCATTGTCCACTGCGGCCACGCCACCGACACCGAGGCCGAACATGGCCAGGGCATGCATCATCGCGCGGTGTAGCGGACGGGCGGGGGCTGGGCAGGCCGGGGTGTCGGTAATGCGGTCGCGACGATATTCGTCATAGGTGCTGGTCATGCTCATTGCAATCATGATGTTCTCCCGTCAATTGTTTCGTTTGGGCTGGAGCCAGGGTCTTCGGCAGACAACTGCGCACCCGCGACCGGGCACGGGTGCGCACGTCCCGTTCAGCCGAGGTCGAAGCGGTCCAGGTTCATCACCTTGGCCCAGGCCGCCACGAAGTCGCGGACGAACTTCTCCTGCGCGTCCGAGCATGCATAGGCTTCCGCCAGCGCACGCAACTGGGAATTCGAACCGAAGACCAGATCGGCGCGGGTGCCGGTCCATTTCTTTGTACCGGTTATGCGGTCGGTGCCTTCGAACACGTCGGCGTCGTTTGATACCGGCTTCCACGCCGTGCCCATGTCGAGCAGGTTGACAAAGAAGTCGTTGCTGAGCGTCCCGGGCCGCTGGGTGAAGACGCCGTGCCGGGACTGTCCGACGTTGGCATCCAGGGCGCGCATGCCGCCCACCAGCACCGTCATCTCGGGCGCGGAGAGCTTCAGCAGCTGTGCGCGGTCGAGCAGCAGTTCTTCCGCAGAAACCGAATACTTGCCCTTCTGGTAGTTGCGGAAGCCGTCGGCGATCGGTTCGAGCACGGCGAAAGATTCGACGTCGGTCTGTTCCTGCGAGGCGTCCATGCGGCCTGGCGTGAAGGGCACCGTCACGGCGTGGCCGGCCTTTCTGGCGGCCTCTTCGACACCGGCGCAGCCCGCCAGCACGATGAGGTCGGCCAGCGAGACTTTCTTGCCGCCGGATTGCGCGCCGTTGAACTCGGCCTGGATGCCCTCGAGCGTGTTCAGCACTTTCGTCAGTTGCGCAGGCTGGTTGGCTTCCCAGTCCTTCTGCGGGGCGAGACGAATGCGCGCGCCATTGGCGCCGCCGCGCATGTCGGAACCGCGGAACGTGGACGCCGAGGCCCAGGTGGTCGAGACCAGTTCGGACACGGAGAGTCCGGACGCCAGGATCTTGCTCTTCAACGCAGCAACATCCTTCTCGTCGACAAGGAGATGATCGACGGCGGGAATCGGATCCTGCCAGATCAAATCTTCCTTGGGCACTTCGGGGCCGAGGTAACGCGATTTCGGGCCCATGTCGCGGTGGGTCAGCTTGAACCAGGCACGGGCGAACGCGTCGGCGAATTCGTCCGGGTTCTGGTGGAAACGCCGCGCGATCGGTTCGTAGATCGGGTCCATCCGCATCGCCATATCCGCGGCAGTCATGATGATCGGCACGCGCTTCGACGCATCGTGTGCGGCCGGTGCCATGTTGCCGTCGGCCGCCTGCTTCGGTGTCCACTGGTGGGCGCCCGCCGGGCTCTTGCTCAGTTCCCACTCGTTGCCGAACAGCATGTCGAGATAACTCATGTCCCACTTCGTCGGGGTCGGCGTCCACGAGCCTTCGAGGCCGCTGCCGATCTGGTCGCCGCCGCGGCCAGAGCCGAAGCTGCTCTTCCAGCCCAGCCCCTGCTCGGCAATGCCGGCGGCCTCGGGTTCGGGGCCGACAT
>DATCTE010000120.1:0-5572 GCA_036568085.1 Thiobacillus sp. | reverse complement strand
CGTCGAGACGCTGGACGCGAGCGGCAACCTGCTGGCGCATGAAAAACTGCTGCACAGCTACCCGCATTGCTGGCGCCACAAGACGCCGATCATCTTCCGCGCGACGCGGCAGTGGTTCATCGGTATGGATGTGAGTGAGCGGGAAGCAGGAAACGGTGAGCGGAAGACCCTGCGCGAGCAGGCGATGGCCGCGGTCGATGCGACCCAGTTCTTCCCGGCCTGGGGCCGTGCGCGGCTGGAGGCCATGATCAGGAACCGCCCCGACTGGTGCGTCTCGCGCCAGCGCAACTGGGGCGTGCCGATGCCCTTCTTCACCCACAAGGAAACCGGAGAACTGCATCCGCGCACAACCGAGTTTCTGAAGATCGTCGCCAAGCGCGTCGAAGCGGCCGGCATCGAGGCCTGGTTCGCGCTCGACCCGGCCGAACTGCTGGGTGACGACGCTGCACACTATGACAAGACCGGCCACACGCTCGATGTGTGGTTCGATTCCGGCGTCACCCACGCCTGCGTGCTGAAGCGTCGCCCCGAACTCGCGCATCCGGCCGACCTCTACCTGGAAGGCTCGGACCAGCACCGCGGCTGGTTCCAGTCGAGCCTGCTCACCGGCTGCGCGACCGACGGCTACGCGCCCTACCGGGCCCTGCTCACCCACGGCTTCGTGGTCGACGGCAAGGGCCACAAGATGAGCAAGTCGAAGGGCAACGTCGTTGCGCCGCAAAAGGTGATGGACCAGTACGGCGCCGACATCCTGCGGTTGTGGGTGGCGACCACCGATTATTCCGGCGAACTGTCGATCTCGGATGAAATCCTGAAGCGCGTGGTGGAAGGCTACCGGCGGATCCGCAACACCCTGAAATTCCTGCTCGCCAACCTGTCGGACTTCGATCCGCAGGCGCACGCGCTGCCGGTGACGGACTGGCTGGAGATCGACCGCTACGCGCTGGCACTGACCCGACAATTGCAGGGCGAACTGCAGGCGCACTACGACGCCTACGAGTTCCACTTCATCGTGCAGAAGCTGCAAAGTTTCTGCTCGGAAGACCTCGGCGGCTTCTACCTCGACATCCTCAAGGACCGCCTCTACACCAGCGGCGCCGACAGCCGCGCCCGCCGCGCCGCGCAGAACGCGCTGTATCACCTGACGCAGGCGCTGGCCCGCTGGATGGCGCCGATCCTGTCGTTCACCGGCGAAGAAGTGTGGATGCAACTTGCAGGCGGGGACGACTCGGTGTTCCTGCACACCTGGCACGACCTGCCGGTACAGGCCGGCGAAGCCGACCTGCTCGAGCGCTGGACCCGCATCCGCGCGGTGCGCGCCGACGTGCAGAAGGAACTTGAAACCGTACGCGTCGCCGGCGGCATCGGTTCCTCGCTGCAGGCCGAAGTCACCCTGCACGCCAGCCCCGCCACCCAGGCCCTGCTGGCGCCCCTGGGCGACGACCTGCGCTTCGTATTGATCACCTCACAGGCACGCCTGGTAGCCGCCAACACCGATCGCATCGAAGTCACCCCGAGTGCCGCGAAGAAATGCGACCGCTGCTGGCATTACCGTGACGACGTCGACACGCACGCAGACCACCCCGGACTGTGCGGACGCTGCGTGAGCAATCTCTACGGCAAAGGCGAGGCGCGCACCCATGCTTGATCTACTGAACCCGGCCATGCGCAAATGGCTGGGAATCGCCTTGGCAGTGATCGTGCTCGACCACCTGACGAAGTTCTGGATATCGTCCGCGCTCGGTTACCAGGAGGCCATCCCGGTGCTACCGTTCTTTTCCCTGGTGCTGGTGCACAACACCGGCGCGGCGTTCAGTTTTCTGGCCGACGCAGGCGGCTGGCAGCGCTGGTTCTTCGTTGCAGTGGGCGTCGTCGCCACCGTGGTCATTACGCGCCTGCTGAAGCGCCATGCCCACGAACCCCGGATGGCGTTCGCGCTGGCGCTGGTGCTCGGCGGGGCGCTCGGCAACGTGATCGACCGTGTGGTACTGGGCCATGTGGTGGACTTCCTGTATTTCCACTACAAAGGTTTCGCCTGGCCGGCCTTCAACGTGGCGGACTCCGCCATCACCGTCGGCGCCGCGCTGCTGATCTGGGACAGCCTGCGCGGCAAGCAGGCCACTGCCAGCAAATCATGAACGCACGTGCGGTTGCCGCAGGCGACACACTCCTGCTTCGCTATGCCCTGCGCCCGCGCGGCGGCGACGATATCATTTCCAACTTCGACGACGCCGAACCGGAGACCCTCACGCTCGGCGACGGCACGCTGGCGCCGATGCTGGAGCAGTGGCTGCTCGATCTCATTCCCGGCGAACGCCATGTATTCCTGCTCGACCCCTGGCAGGCCTTTGGCGCCAGCCAGCCCGAACTGGTCCAGACGCTGCCCAGAACCGACCTGCCCGCCGACATGGAATTCGCGGTCGACCAGCTGGTCGAATTCGCCATGCCCAATGGCCAGACGCTGGCCGGCCGCATCCTGGAAATCGGCGACGACGCGGTGAAGGTCGACTTCAACCACCCGCTCGCCGATCTTTGCATCGAATTCGAAGTGGAAATCGTCCGCATCCTGTGACACTGGAACGCCCATGACCCCCACCATTCTTCTCGCCAACCCGCGCGGCTTCTGTGCCGGCGTCGATCGCGCCATCGCTATCGTCGAGCGCGCGCTGGAAAAATTCGGCGCGCCGATCTACGTGCGCCACGAAGTCGTCCACAACACCTTCGTCGTCAGCGACCTCAAGGCCAAGGGTGCGATCTTCGTCGAGGAACTTGCAGAGGTGCCCGCCGGCGCCACCGTCATCTTCAGCGCACATGGCGTCTCGCAAGCGGTGCGTTTGGAGGCCGCGGCGCGCGGCCTGAACGTGTTCGATGCGACCTGCCCGCTGGTGACCAAGGTCCACGTCGAAGTCAGCAAGATGCGCGACAGGGGGTTCGAGATCGTGATGATCGGCCACAAGGGCCACCCCGAGGTCGAGGGCACGCTGGGCCAGTCGAACGGCGGCATGTACCTGGTCGAAACGCCGGAAGACGTCGCCGCCCTGCAGGTCAGCGATCCCGACAGGCTCGCCTACGTCACCCAAACCACGCTCTCGGTCGACGACGCCACGCGCGTGGTCGACGCCTTGCGTGCGCGCTTCCCCCACATCGTCGGCCCGAAAAAGGACGATATCTGCTACGCGACGCAGAACCGCCAGGATGCGGTCAAGGCGCTGGCGCCGCAGTGCGATGTAGTGATCGTGGTGGGGTCGCCGACCAGCTCGAATTCCAACCGCTTGAGGGAAGTGGCCGAGAACCTGGGCGTGCCCGCCTACATGGTGGACAATGCGGCGGAAATCGATCCGCAGTGGGTGGCCGGCAAACAGCGCGTGGGCGTGACGGCGGGCGCGTCGGCGCCGGAGATACTGGTTCAGGACGTCATTGCACGCTTGGGACAATGCGGCGTGAACGCCGTGGAAAATCTGTCAGGCGTTCAGGAAAACGTGGGGTTTCCTCTGCCCAAAGGTCTGTAACAGCGTTCAGCATCCCGCCTTATGCATTAACCGCTCGGCATCCTGCTGAGCCAACTATTTCCCCCAGCATTCCGCAACCGACAAGGTCGGATTTCCAGAGAGACCTTGCGCGCCGGTATTCGTCAGCGTGAAGGTGTCACAGGCATCGCCGGCCATGGTTCCCGTTGGGACTGCCTGCAAGGTGAAAGTTTGCGAAGCTTGGGCAGCAAAACTTATGTTGTACTTGGCCGCGCCCTGCTTCGGTGACTGTGCCAACGAAGCCGGCAAATTAAGCGCATTGCCCGCGCTATCCTGGTCGTAGCGATTGGCCGTGGTGAAATTGCGCTCGAGGAACTGTGCACTCTCCATCAGAATGGAGCGCGCCTCGGCCCGATTGGCCCGCTGCACGTACTGCGTGTACGACGGGTAGGCGATCGCCGCCAGGATGCCGATGACGGCGACCGTGATCATCAGTTCGACCAACGTAAACCCGGTTTCATTCGTTTTTTTCATACTCACCTCTGATCCGGTCATTGCTTACTGGGGAAACAGTTGACGCCACGATGTCCGCGGGGAGCCGGTTGTTCCCTTTTCGGAAACCACCACGATCCCGCCGGCGGTTCCGCTGCCGACCTTGTATTCGACATCACCCGCACTGATCACGGTCGGCGACTTGAGCAACCCCTGGCTGGCGAGCTTCTTGCCGCTGACGGCCGAGTTCTGCGTAGTGCCGCTCGTGGTGTAGCTCACGTAGTCGGAACTGTTGAACAGGGTATCGCTGTTGAAATCGAACACGCTGTAAGGCAATCCGGCACCGCTGAAGGCGTCCACCTCGGTCAGCCAGCTGTAGCCACCCTGGTCGCACACCGCTGCGGACGGCACGATGGACGTGAAGATCACGCGCCCGTAACGCAGGAGCGGCACGCTGACGATGCGTTCGCCCAGGTTCGTCGGCGTGTTGGGCGACAGCAGGTCGAGATACCAGCCCTTCTTGGCGGATCCTCCCGAGTAGCTGAACGCAGTGGTGCTGACGACACGCACCACGTCCGAGTTGGTGGCCGAATACGGGCCCTCGTACACGAAGCTCTGCCCTTGCAGGTCGGAACGGCCGTTGCTGATTTTCGAGCCGGAGTCGAGGATGCCGTAGCCCGTTTGCGTATTGGTCGGGCCGATATCGGTGTTGCCCAGGTATTTCCCGGTCCCGAAGTAGATCATGTAGCCCGACTGCCCGCTCGGCGCCGCGCCGATCTCCAGGGGGCTGGTGATGGGCTGTTCCGTCGTGCCGATTTTTGCCTGGAACAGCGGGGTATCCGTCGAGCCGGACTTGTACGCAATCTTCCACGCTGTTGCCGACGAACTGTTACTGCCGCTCACATCGAACTTCCACACGTTTCCACGCAAATCACCCGCGTAGATCGTATCGATGATGCGGTCGCCGTTCGTGTCCAGCAAAGCCGGTTCGGACAGGCCGTTGTCGGTGCCGACCCCGGTGTCGATCTTGATCACGGGCAAGCCAAGCGCCTTGTCGAGCGGCACCATGTACAGCACCGCATGCTGGTTGGCACTGTTGTAGCCGTTGCCGAACACGGCATACCAGTTGCCGTCGTTCATGCGCGCCACGAAGGCACGCCCCATGATGTTGCCGAGGTCGCCGCTCGTATCCGTGTATTCCCACATGACCTTGCTTGCGTCGAATGCATCCGGGTCGGTGATGTCCAGCGCGAACACCGCCTTGCCGCCGGCGCCGAGCGTGCCCAGCAGGACGGTTCTCCACGCCCCGCCCAGATAGGCGTCACCGGAATTGGGCGAACCATCGACGAAATACTGATGCTGGTAAGTCGGGCTGGCCAGATTCTTCAGATTGGGGATGACGGCATCCGGAACGTAGGTGAACAGTTCCTGCCCGCCGCCCGACGCGGCCGTGTCGGCTGCGTTGATGGCATGCAGCATGCCGTCGTTGGCGCCCACGTACAGCATCTGTTTCCGGCTCGCCTTGGTGGTACTGAAAGTCGTGTAAGCCCCCTGCTCGGTGACAGTCAACGCGCTGCCAGGCTGGTCGTAACCGTAGTTTTCGACCGCGACAT
>DATCTE010000119.1:0-3836 GCA_036568085.1 Thiobacillus sp. | reverse complement strand
CGGGTGCAGGTGAAATGGTGGTTCCGGCCAACGTCATGGACTTCACGCGGACAGCCGGCGGACGAAAAATCATGCTGATGCTGGGCATGGCCGCGGTGATCGCGGTCATGGCGGCCGTCTGGATGTGGGGGCGGCAGCCCGATTATCGCGTGCTGTTCTCGAACTTCAACGATCGGGATGGCGGCGAGATTGTCGCCCAGCTCGAGAAAATGAACATCCCCTACAAATATGCCGAAGGCGGCATCGCCCTGATGGTGCCTGCCGACCGCGTCCACGACGCACGCCTGAAACTGGCTGCGCTAGGGCTGCCCAAAGGCGGCAATGTCGGCTTCGAACTGATGGAAAACCAGAAGCTGGGGGCCTCGCAGTTTCTCGAGCAGGTCAACTTCCAGCGCGCCATGGAAGGCGAACTGGCCCGTTCGATCGAGTCCCTCTCGGCGGTGCAGGCGGCACGCGTGCATCTGGCCATGCCCAAGGACTCGGTCTTCGTCTCCGAACAGAAACAGCCCACCGCCTCGGTGCTGCTCAACCTGCATCCCGGCCGCGTGCTGGATGCCCAGCAGGTGAGCGCCATCGTGCACCTGATCGCCAGCAGCGTCCCCGAACTGTCGCCGAAGAATGTGACCGTCGTCGACCAGAACGGCAACCTGCTGACCGATACGGCCAGGGCAGCCAGCGCCAACGGCATGGATCCGAGCCAGATCAAGTACGTGCAGGATTACCAGCAGAACGTCGTCAAGCGGATCGAGTCCATCATCAGCCCCATCGTCGGTCCTGACAACGTGCGTGCCGAAGCGACGGCCGACATGGATTTCTCGCACAGCGAACAGGCGGTCGAATCCTACAAGCCGAACCAGACGCCCGATGCCATGGCCATCCGCAGCCAGCAAACCAGCGAGTCGATGAACGGCTCGGCCAATCCGGCCGGCGTCCCGGGCGCACTCACCAACCAGCCGCCGGCCCCAGCCACCGCCCCGCTCACGGCGCCGCCCGGACAGAAAACGCCCGCCGCCGCCGTCCCGGCCGTGCCGACCACCACCACGCACAAGGATTCCACCGTCAACTATGAGGTCGACAAGACCATCCAGTATGTGCAGAAGGCGGGCGGTGGCCTGAAGCGCCTGTCGGTGGCCGTGGTCGTCAATTACAGGAAGACCGTCGACAAATCCGGCAAGGTCGTGATGAAGCCGCTGAGCCCGGCCGAGACCGCCCAGATCACCAACCTGGTCAAGGAAGCCATGGGCTACAACCAGGAGCGGGGCGACACTCTCAATGTGGTGAACAGCCCCTTCGCGAGCGAGACACCGGAAAAGATTCCCGACGTGCCGATGTGGAAGCAGCCCGAAACCATCGAACTGGGCATGCAAACGGGCAAGTACCTGCTGATGGCGGTAGCCCTCGTCATTCTGTATCTGAAGGCCGCCAAGCCGTTGCTGAAAAAGCTCTCCGAGATGCCTGCACTCCCCCCCCCAGGCCAGAATGCGCATCTGCAGCACGCCGGCCAAGGCGAGCTGATGGCGCTTCCCGGCCAGCGCAACTACCAGGAGAATCTCTCGCGGGCCCAGAAACTGGCCAGCGAGGATCCGCGCGTCGTCGCCAACATCGTCAAAACCTGGGTAGGCAGCCATGAGTGAGAACGGCATCACCAAGGGCGCAATCCTGATGCTTGCGCTGGGCGAGGAAGGCGCGGCGGAAGTCATGAAATATCTGGGGCCGCGCGAAGTGCAGAAGCTGGGCGAAGCGATGACCAGCATGAAGGCCATTCCGCAGGAAGAGGTCGAGAGCGTGCTGCATGACTTCAACAACGTAGCCGACCAGAATTCCTCGCTGGGCCTGGACTCGGACGACTACATCCGCAGTGTGCTGAAGAAGGCGCTGGGCGACGACAAGGCCAACTCGCTGCTCAACCGCATCCTCGGCGGCGGCGGCGATGCCAGCGGGATCGAAAGCCTGAAGTGGATGGACGCCGAATCGGTGGCCGATCTCATCCACAACGAACACCCGCAGACCATCGCGACCATCCTGGTGCACCTGGAGCGCGACCAGGCCTGCGAGGTGCTGGGCTGCTTCACCGAGCGCCTGCGCAACGACGTGCTGCTGCGCATCGCCACGCTCTCCGGCGTGCAGCCGGCCGCGCTGCGCGAACTCAACGACGTGCTGACCAAGCTGCTGTCGGGCAGCGATGTGCTGAAGAAGCAGCCGATGGGCGGGACCCGGGCGGCGGCCGACATCCTCAATTTCATGAGCGGCGACAACGAGCAGTCCGCCATGGACTACCTGAAGAGCTACGACCCCGACATGGCGCAGAAGATCATGGACGAGATGTTCGTGTTCGAGAACATCATCGACATCGAGGACCGCGGCGTCCAGCTGCTGCTGCGCGAAGTGCAGTCCGATTCGCTCATCATCGCGCTCAAGGGCGCGTCGGAGGGGATGCGCGAGAAAATCTTCAAGAACATGTCGCAGCGTGCCGCTGAGATGATGCGGGAAGACCTGGAATCCAAGGGCCCGGTGCGCCTGTCCGAGGTCGAGGCGCAGCAGAAGGAAATCCTGATGATCGTCCGCCGCCTGGCCGACGAAGGCCAGATCTCGCTGGGCGCGAAGGGAGAGGAGCAGTATGTCTAGCGTATTGTCCAGCGTCGACCAGGGCGCCTTCCAGCCCTGGGAGATGACCAGCTTCGACACCCCTCTGCACCCGGCAAAAAATGCCGGCCAAACCGCCGTCGTCCTGCCCACGATCGAGCAGATCACCGCCATCCAGGAACAGGCCAGGCAGGAGGGCTATCACGCCGGCCATGCCGAGGGGCTCGCTGCAGGACGCGAGGAAGCCGCCCGCGAAGCTGCCCGGCTGCGCGATCTGGCCGGCACGTTCTCGGTGGAAGTCGGCAAGGCCGATGAAACCATCTCGCAGCAAGTCCTCGACCTGTCGGTCGACCTTGCCCGTGCGCTGTTGAAATCAGCGCTGGCGATCCGTCCCGAACTGGTCATCCCCATCGTCAAGGAAGCGGTTCGCTACCTGCCGGCGCTGCACCAGCCGGCCCTGCTGTTTCTGAATCCGGACGATGCCGTGCTGGTCAAGGACAGGATCGGCGATGAACTCACAAAAATGGGCTGGCAGCTTGCCGACGACGTGCAGCTCGAGCCCGGCAGCTGCCGCGTGGAAACCGCCAACAACCAGATCGATGCCTCGCTGCCCACCCGCTGGCAGCGCCTGACCGCCGCACTCAGCAAAAATTCGGACTGGTTGGCCGCCTGATGGACACGCAGCCCCACAGCACCCGCTGGAAAGCCTACCTGCAGGACTGCGGGGAGCTGCTGGCGATCGCCGAACCGATGCAGGTCTCCGGCCGCGTCACCCGCGTGGCTGGGCTGGTGATGGAAGCCGTCGGGCTGAAATTGCCGGTCGGCAGCGCCTGCACCGTGCCGCTGCCCAATGGCTCGAACCTCGAGGCCGAGGTGGTGGGATTCGCGGGAGACCATATTTTTCTCATGCCGCAAAGCGACGTCGAAGGCCTCGTGCCCGGCGCGCGGGTGTTCCCGGTGGAGGTGATCCCCACCCTGCCGCGCCCGGGCCAGGTCAACCACCCGCGCCGGCGCCCCAGCGACCGCACCCGCCACCTGCCGGTCGGCGATGCGCTGCTGGGACGCGTGCTCGACAGCAGCGGCCGCCCGCTCGACAACCTGGGCCCGCTGCAGACCTCCGCCACCGCGCCGCTCAACACGCGCGCCGCCAACCCGCTTGCCCGCGCGCCGATCACCGACATCCTCGACGTCGGCGTGCGCGCGATCAACAGCATGCTGACCGTCGGTCGCGGCCAGCGCATGGGCCTGTTCGC
>DATCTE010000118.1:0-3998 GCA_036568085.1 Thiobacillus sp. | reverse complement strand
GACCAGGCCGCGAAGCTGGCCGAGGCGGTCAGCGTGTTCAAGCTGGAATCCTCTGCCCAGGCCTACAGTCGGCCGGTCGAATTGCCGATATCGACAGGCAACGTGGCCCGCCTGTCAACCGCTCGGAAGAGCACGCCCAAGGCAGTGCCGCTGACGCGTCCGAAGAAGCGTGCTGCCGGCGGCGGCAATGACGAATGGGAAGAATTCTGACCCTGTGACGCGGGCGAGCAAAGCAGCCGCGGCCCTACTCAAAAAGGAAAAAAGCAATGCGATCCAACCTGCCTGTCACCAACACTGAATATGTCCTGAAGGATCACGAGGCGCCGACGTCGAAGACGGACCTTCACGGCAACATCACCTATGTCAACCGGGATTTCGTCAACATCAGCGGTTTCAGCGAGGACGAGTTGATTGGGGCGCCGCAGAACATCGTGCGCCACCCGGACATGCCGGTTGAGGCATTCGCGGATCTGTGGCGCACCATTCGCAGCGGCAAGGCCTGGACCGGGCTGGTGAAGAACCGCTGCAAGAATGGCGACCATTACTGGGTGGAAGCGCATGTCGCGCCCATCGTCGAGAACAATGAAGTTGTCGGTTATACCTCCGTTCGCGACAAACCCAGCCGCGAGCAGGTGCAGGCGGCAGACGGCGCCTACCGGGCAATCAAGGCGGGCGATACGACACTCGGAATCCGCGAGGGAGCAGCGGTCAAGCGTTCCCGGTTCCCGCTTCTGGACGCGCTCAAGAACATTTCCCTGAAGACGATGCTTGCCCTGGCAGCCGGCTCGATGGGGATACTTTTTGTGGGAATAGGTAGCCTGGCCTGGCTGGCTACGACCGGCGACGGCACGACCTACCTGAACTGGCTGATGGCGATCGCGGCATTGGGCGTGCCGCTGGCCGGGGTGTTCGGGGTGCTGTCCTACCGTAGCGTGGTGGTACCGCTTGAACGTGCCCGCCAGGAAATCGACCGCATCAGTTCGAGCGACCTGACCGGGCGGATCGAGGCCAAAGGCATTGTCGAACTGGCCAAACTGATGCAGTCGCTGCGGGTGCTGCAGATCAACATCAAATGGCTGGTCGGGCAGATCAGGGAAAGCACCGATCTGGTGAACGCGGGTGCGAGCGAGATTGCATCGGGCAATGCGGATCTGTCGGCTCGCACGGAATCACAGGCGTCGAGCCTGGAAGAAACCGCCAGTTCGATGGAAGAACTCACCAGTACCGTCAAGCAGAACGCCGAAAGCGCGCACCATGCGAGCAAGCTGGTTTCCTCGACGGCCGAGATTGCAGTCAATGGCGGCGAGGTCGTAGGCAAGGTCATCCATACCATGGGCTCGATCAAGGAAAGCTCGAGAAAGATTTCCGACATCATCGGCGTCATCGACGGCATCGCCTTCCAGACCAATATCCTGGCCCTGAACGCGGCGGTCGAAGCCGCGCGTGCCGGTGAGCAGGGACGCGGCTTTGCCGTGGTGGCGGCTGAAGTGCGTAATCTGGCGCAACGTTCTGCCGGTGCGGCCAAGGAGATCAAGACCCTGATCGGCGACTCGGTGGAAAAGGTCGAGGCAGGCAGGAAACTGGTGGACGAGGCCGGCGAGGCGATGGAAGACATTGTGACCTCGGTGCAGCTGGTGGCTGACATCATCAGCGGAACCGCGACGGCAAGCCAGGAACAAAGCGCCGGGATCGAGCAGATCAATCAGGCAGTTGGCCAGATGGACGAAATGACCCAGCAGAACGCCGCGCTGGTCGAAGAGGCGGCGGCGGCGGCCGAGAGTCTGCAGGATCAGTCAATGAAGCTTGCGGAGCTGGTCAAGACCTTCAAGCTTGTCCGTACGGGGCAGGGGGCGGGCGGTGGCCGTCGTCAGGCCATGGCGACCCCGCAGGGGCAATCCCGGTCGCCAGAGGCAGCGGAGAGCCTGGCGGCGTAAAGCACCGTCGTGCCGGGCAAGTCGATGGGTCGCGCAGTGCGGAATGGTCCAGAACGGTTTTAGCAAGCCGGGTTGGTTTCGTGCGTTCGAGCTGGAACGCGATATGGATTGGACGCATATTTCGACATGAAGCCGGTATTGAAGAGCCCACCTGACAGCGCCAAGGTATTCGCATTCACGCCACGCGACTTTGCCCGGATCCGTACGCTGATTTACCGGCAGGCCGGGATTGCGCTGACCGAGAGCAAGCAGGAGATGGTCTATAGCCGGCTGGCGCGGCGCCTGCGGGCAAAAGGCCTGAACTCCTTCGAGGAATATCTCGACGGGCTGGAAAACGGGCGCGACAGCGAAGAGTGGGAAGCCTTCACCAACGCCCTGACGACCAATCTGACCTCGTTTTTCCGCGAGGCACATCATTTTCCGATGCTGGCCGAGCATCTGCAAAACATGAAAGCGCCGCTGTCGATATGGTGTTCTGCCAGCTCGACCGGCGAGGAGCCCTATTCGATCGCCATGACGGTATGCGAGGCGTTCGGAACCCTCACCCCCCCCGTCAGCATCGTCGCCACGGACATCGACACCAATGTGCTCGAAACCGCGGCGAACGGGGTGTACCCGATCGAGCGCATCGACAAGATGGAACAGGAGCGGGTCAAGCGTTTCTTCCAGCGGGGCAAGGGTGAGCGGTCCGGGCTGGTGCGGGTGCGTCCCGAACTTCGTCAGTTGATTACGTTCAAACCACTCAATCTGCTGGCCAGCAGCTGGCCGGTCAGCGGGCCATTTGACGTGATTTTCTGTCGCAACGTGATGATTTATTTCGACAAGCCCACGCAGAGCAGGATACTCGAGCGGTTTGTGCCGCTACTAAAGCCGGAGGGGCTGCTGTTCGCAGGCCATTCCGAGAATTTCATGTACGCGTCCGACGCCTTCCGGTTGCGTGGCAAGACGGTCTACGAACTGAATCCCCGTCATGCCGGAGCAGGGAAACACGCATGACCCCTGCCATCGAAGAGCAGCTTGCGACCAACCTGTATTACGACCGCACCTTCGACTGCGAAGCCGCCAAGATTTTGCCTGGCGAGTATTACTTTACCAACCGGCCCATGCTCATCGTCACCGTGCTGGGTTCCTGCGTGGCGGCGTGCATTCGCGACCGGATTTCGGGGGTCGGCGGCATGAATCATTTCATGCTGCCGGACGGCGGCGGCGATGCAGGCAATCCGATGTCGGCATCGATGCGTTACGGCGCGTATGCGATGGAGGTGCTGATCAACCAGCTCCTCAAGGCGGGTGCCCGGCGTGAAAACCTTGAGGCCAAGGTGTTTGGTGGAGGCAATGTCCTGCGCGGCTTTACCAGCATGAACGTGGGCGAACGCAATGCCCAGTTCGTGCGCGACTTCCTGCGGGCGGAAAATATCCGCGTGGTGGCGGAGGACCTGAACGACGTACATCCGCGCAAGGTGTATTTCTTTCCGCAGACAGGCAAGGTTCTCGTGAAGAAACTCAAGCAACTCAACAACTACACCCTGGTGAAGCGTGAGCAGGACTACGCGAGCCGCCTCAAAACCAATGAGGTGGTCGGCGAGATCGACTTGTTCTGATCGCCGGCGGGGACGACATCCGGAAAGTTAGCATCATGAAAATCAAGGTTCTGATCGTGGATGATTCAGCGCTGATCCGCGGCGTGATGAAGGAAATCATCAACAGCCAGCCGGACATGGAGGTTGTGGGCGTGGCCCCCGATCCGCTGGCGGCACGCGATCTGATCAAGCAGACCAATCCGGATGTCCTCACGCTGGATGTGGAAATGCCGAAGATGGATGGCCTGGAGTTCCTGGAGAAATTGATGCGCTTGCGTCCGATGCCGGTACTCATGGTGTCGTCGCTGACCGAACGCGGCTCCGAGATCACCATGCGCGCCCTGGAGCTGGGCGCGGTCGATTTCGTCACCAAGCCCAAGATATCGATCCAGAGCGGCATGCTGGAATACACCGATGTAATCGCAGAGAAAGTCCGCATCGCTGCCCGTGCCAGGATCAAACCGCGCACGCTGCCATCCCACGG
>DATCTE010000117.1:0-10647 GCA_036568085.1 Thiobacillus sp. | reverse complement strand
GTTGCCGCCGGTTGCCGTGTCCACCTGCCGGACAAAGCCTGCTTCGCCCTGCACGTTCGTCATGTCGATGCGCAACGCACCTTGGGCCACACCGGTTTTCCGCCATTCGTCGGGCGTGCGCACATCGATCAGCGTCAGCTTGCCTGCCTGGGCCTGCGCGTAGGCATCGGGCGCAGCCATGGTCGGCCCTATGTCGTTGGAGCAGGCCTGGATCGACAGCAGTATGAACGCGGCAATTGCCGTAACCGACAGACGGGACACCGGCATGATTGCTCCGCAGCTGGACTGGACTGGCGCATAGTGTATCCGTGGAGAACGGTGTCCGATAGCGGCCGCGTAGCCAGCGCCGCCGACATGCGCGAAAATGCCGCATGGACATCTTCCGCACCTTTCACCTGCAGTGCGCGCGACGCCTGCCTGCCTTGCCGGAATCGCATCCCTGTTCACGCCTGCACGGTCATTCGTTCAAGGTCGAATTGACTGTCAGCGGCGACATCGATCCCGTGCTCGGCTGGGTACTCGATTTCGCCGACATCGAGGCGGCATGGCAGCCCATACACGCTGCGCTGGATCATCGTTGCCTCAACGACATCGGCGGACTGGCTAACCCCACCAGCGAGAACCTGGCCGTGTGGTTGTGGCGACAGCTCAAGCCGGCGCTCCCCGGCCTGAGTGCCGTCACGGTCATGGAAACCCACGACTCGGGCTGCACCTACCGCGGCTAGCCCTCACTGCAACGCCGAGGGGGCAAAACGAAGGCCGGCCCCATGGCGGAAGGTTTCCACCACGGGGCCGGCCCAGGCTGCTACAGGGGCACCCGGATGGAGTTGTCCGGGCTGCCTTCTTCCTGCGGTGCTTAATTCCCCATGTCGTCGAACACCAGATCGGCATGCGGGGTGTCGGCCACGTTTTCATCGATCATCAGCCAGGTTTCTTCGTCGACGATGTCTTCGGCGGGATGGTGGGCGAAGGCCGAAAACGAGGCGAGCAGGGAGGTGAGTACTGCAGCTTGAAGGATGCTTTTCATAACCGGATTCCTTTAAAGAATTAAAAGTGGAACGTGTCACTCGGCCTGCTGCGACCCGTATCGAGGCGTTCGCGTCGGCCGATGGAGAGCATCTTAGGCAGCGCGGGTGTCGGGGATGTGTCCTTGCGGCTTCAGTGTGTGGCAGTGTGTGACAGGGCGGCGGTCTGGGCGCGCAAAAAGAAAAGGGGCACACGAATCGTTTGCCCCTTGTCCTGCAACGTGCTACTAAGTATTAATGGGTGTGCTCGGTGCCGCCGTCTTCATGACCAGCTTCGGTGCTTGCCTCGTCGTGGCCGCCGGAATTGCCGTGGAAAATCTTGCTTTCCACCGACTTGCTGCCGCCTTCCGAACTGTCATGGTGCGAGCTGCCGCCCTTGTGGGCACTGCTGCTGTGGCTGCCCCCCTTGTTGCCGCCGCCCATGTACTTCGGGCCCTTCTTGCCGTCCGAGTGGCCGCTATCGGAATGGCTGTCGGTGTGGCTGTCGGCAGCATAAGACACTACGCTGCCCGTTGCCAGGCCTGCGGCCAGCAACACCATCGTTGCCCATTTGCTGTAAGCATCCATGGATCAAAACTCCTGTAGCGTGTAATGCACCGGGCGGCGAACCGCCCGGTCAAGCGATCAACGAACGGCGTTGTCGTGAACGAACTCGATCACGGCCCGGTAGTCGTCCGCAGCCGTCGCGAAGTCGTCCGCACCGCCCGTTGCCGTCGGGTCAACCCAGTTGGTGCTGTTGAACACGGCGTCGTACAGGTTTACCACGGTCGGGACGTAGACATTCTTCGCGGCGTCGTACACCAGAACAGTCGCGGTCGCATTCTTCCAGGTCGTGTAGCGATCGTAGTTGGTGGTGGAGAAGTCGTAGTACGTGGTGCCACTGTTGATCCCCAGGATGGAGTTCATGTAGACCACGGTGTCCACGCTGATGCTGCCGTACTTGTCAGAAGCGGCCGCCAGCAAGGATGCGGGATTGAACCCGGCCGGCAGCGTCACGCCCGGCAGCGAACCCGTGGTCATGTACTTGTCGTACAGCGCCAGGTTTTCCAGCGGCGAGTCGATGGTCACGCCATCCACCGCCAGGCGGCCGGTCGAGTCCAGCGTCACGGTGCCCGACGTCAGCTTGGACAGCGCTTCGGTCAGCGAATGATCCAGCACCTTGCTCGGTGCGCGGCCCACGCTCAGGCGGCCCAGATCGACTTCAGCCGAATAGACCGGCACACCGTTGATGGTGGTGGCCAGTTCGCCGTCCACGTAGGGAATCACCACGAGATTGCCGGAGGCATCCTTCAGCGGAACCAGATTGCCGGACGCATCGTAGACATAGGCGATGACCTGCACCAAGCCGTCGGAGGTCAGGATGGGCACGCCGTTGGCGTCGCGCAGCACGACGACCATGTCGCCGAACAGGTCACCCTTCTTGCTGCCGGCACCGGCAGGCTTGCCGCCGCCGCCGGACTTGCCGCCCTTCACGCCCGCCCACACCGGACGGTCGCTGTCTTCCTCAGCGGCCGGAATGCGGAAAATCTTCTTGCTCGCTTCGCCACCTTTGCCCTGAGCGCCCTTCTGGCTGCCGGCCTTGCCCTTGTGGCCGCCGCCCTTCTTGGAGGAACCGCCATCATCTGCAGCATGGGCGGCCGATATCACGCCCAGATCCAGACCGGTGACCGAGTTGACGGCCAGCGGAACGGCCAGCATCGCAAACATCGTGCCGCCTGCCAGAATCAGTTTTTTGAAATTGTATGTGGGGTGTGTCATGTATCTCTCCATATTCATATTTGATTACTTCACCTTTTGCCTCCGGTCTCACGACCGGACCAAAATTACATTCACTGCAATTGAAGACTAGCAGGTCCCTTTAAAACGGCCATTGATTTTTCGCAATGTCCGTTCATTTATTTGCATCAAATTCAGTGGCTTAGAAGCGGTAGCCGAAACCCAGACGGGCCAGGCTTTCCGTGTTGTCGAAGCTCATGACGTCCGCTGTCGGTTGCGTGGGGCTCACAGTCACAGGATCGCTGTAGCGGGTGTAGCTGTAGTCCATGCGAACGAAGCTGTTCTGCGAGGCCGGAATCTCGGCGCCGAGACCGACACGTGTGCCGTCGAAATTATCGCTCTGGTTGACCGGCGTGCCGGCGCCGCGGCTATAGAACGTGTTGAAGCGGGTCCGTACCTGGCCGATGCGGCCGTAGAGCAGACTGCCGTTGGGCAGCACGTAGCCGACCCGCAGGCTGCCGCCGTAGCCGCCGCGCTTCTCGGAAGCAAAGTCGCGGCCGCCCGCGCCTGCGGTATCCCGTTCGTGTTCCCAGCCGAAGTTGGCCGCCTCGGCCTCCAGTTCCAGGCCGACATAGATCTGGTTGAAGGTGTGGCCGTAGCCGGCGAAGAAGCCGCCGGTGAAGCCGGAGCGGGCGAAGTCGCCGGTGAAGTCGTACGGGCCGACCCCGCTGTCGTACTGCGTGCCGGTCAGATGGGTGCCCAGGGTGCCGTGACCGAGGTTGGCGCCCATATAGAGGCCGCGTAGTTCGGCGGCCGGGCGCGTGGCAACGACGGGGCGCTGGCCGCCGAAGCGCCAGCCGAGGCCGAGGCTGAAGACGGCGTCGCTGGTCTTGAAGTTTTCTGTCGTGATCGCGCCGCCGCCCGAAGACTGATAGGGCACCAGGTAGCTGCCATAGCGGGTGACGCTGTAATCGGTGCGCACGAACAGGTTGCGCGAAGCCGGGATTTCCAGGCCCAGCCCGACGCGGTTGCCGGTCAGGGTTTGATCCTGGTCGTAGGCGCCCGAACTGAACTGGTTCTCGGTGTAGTAGGTATGGAAGTCGGTACGCACCTTGCCGAACTTGCCGTACAGCATGCCGCCGTCGAGCAGGTAGCCGGCGCGCAGGCTCAGGCCGTAGTTGCTGTCCTTGTCCACAAATATGGTGGGGGCGTCGTCCTTGATCTTGCGGTGTTTCCAGTTGGCGTTGCTGTCGCCGCCGTCGAGTTCGACGCCGAGGTACCAGTTGTCGGCGATCTCGGTGCCCCAGCCGCCGAACAGCGCGTAGCTGGCGCCAAAGCCGCCCATGCCGGCGGTGTCGCTGCCGCCGCCGCCGCGCGGCCCCCAGGTTGCCGTGGTCAACCCGCCATGGCCGAGCTGGGCGCCCAGATAGAAGCCGGAATACACGCCTTGCGCACGCGGCGCTTCGGGGGCGCCGGCCTCGCGTTCGGGGATGATGGCGTAATCGCGGTTGCGTGCCGGCGTGTAGCCGACGCTGACCAGCATCTGGTTGCGGCTGTATTGCGCGGCGATGTCGCTGGAGGCGCGATCGATGATGCGCAGGTCGGCGCCCAGGTACACGTTGGGCATCACGTAGTAGCGCAGGCCGGCGCCGGCGTCGATGATCTTGTCGACGCGGGCAAAGTCGTTGAAGTCGCTATGCGTGTAGGCGGCGCGGCCGTTGACCGACAGCCTGCTGGTCAGGTGGCGTTCCACCTCGAAACCGTAGGTGGTGTCGGTCGAACTGGAGGCATAGCTGGGACCGCTGAAGACCGTGGTTTCCTCGAGTGAGCGGTCGATGAAGAGGGTCGCGGTCGTCAGGGAAGTCGGCTTCCACACAGCCAGCGCGCCGAAATACGGCTTGGTGATGTCGGAGAATCCACTGTAGTCGAAATTCTGGCGCATCACGCCGGCGAAGGCCTCGCCGGTGAGGCGCTGGGGCTGCGGGGTGAATTTCACCCCGGCCGCGGCACGGTAGCCGTCCGAGTCACGATTGAAAGTCTGGCCGGGGATCAGGTTGTCGTAGCGGCGATTGTCGGTCGCCATCTGGCCAAAAAGCTCATATCGGGGGGACAGCACGTAACCCAGGCGCACCCCCAGCGAATTCAGGTTGTGGTCGCGATAATCGTTGTTGGTTGTCCCGCCGGTGGCACCGTCAATCCCGTTCTTGTAGTCGTACTGGTCATACGTGCCGCCGAGGCGCAGACGGAAGGCGCCGAACGCGTGGGCGAGGCCGAGGTGCGCTTCCTCGTGGTCGTACAGGGTCGGTTCGATTTGCCCGATGTCACTGCCCGGGGTGGAGCGGTCTTCGTGGTCGCGCGAGTGGCGGGCACCGCCAAACATGTTGGTCGTCGGGCTGAGGTCGTAGCGGCCGTCGAAGCCGAGCCAGTAGTCGTTGACGTTTTCCGAGTCGTGGTTGCGGTAACGGTCGAAGTCGCCACCCGCATCGAAGTTCAGCGCGTGTCGCTGCCATTTGGATTTCAGCGCGATCGACGGCGACAGCGTGTAGACCACGTCATCGGTCACGTAGGTGCGCGGGGCGGTGTAGGGGCGCTCCGCGTAGATGTTGTCGTCGTAGGTGGAGGCCAGCGACACTTCCGGGAACACCAGGAAGGAGCCCCAGGGAATGCCGGGGAACTCGTTCGGCTGCGTCGGGAAGACCGAGGTCATCGGGCGGGTCGCCAGCACGGGGGGGACCGTGGCGACGGGTGCGCCGGCCTGGGTGCCGCTTGGACTCTGTGTCTGGGTCTGGACCGGCGGCGTGGCCGGCGGCGCGCCCCATACGTTGAACGATGCGGCACCAAACAGGGTGGCCATGCATGCGGCCAGCGGTTTCAAGGCATATTTCATTGGCATTCTCCGGGGTGGGCTGACCGTCTGATGGCGCCTCCCCTTTCGTTATTTGGATTTCAACGGGTCAGGGCAAAACATGGCCCGATTCTAAGGGGTTAATGGGGGCTTTCTGGATTGATTGACAATTGTCAATGCAATAAATGTATCAATTAGGCAACAGATACTTAACCCTGCGCCAGTTGCGTCAATCCGTTATGGTCGTAATCGACGCAGCCGCCCTTCTCGATGTGGATCAGGCCGCGTCGCCTGAATTCGGCCATGATGCGACTGGCGGTTTCGGTGGTGATGCCGAGCAGGGCGCCCATGTCCTCACGGCTCGGCATCAGCGTTTCCGACAGGGTGCCGGTGCAGCCGAGCGTGATCAGGAGGCGTGCCATGCGCGCTTCCGCCGGGCCGGTGGAGAGCGCCACGATGAAATGATCGGCCTGGTCGATCGACCGCTGCCAGCGCTGCAGCAGGGCCTGGTGGACGCTCGGGTTGGTCTTGTCGAGCTGTATCACGACCTCGCGCGGGATGCGGCAGACATCGGCGTCCTGCAGGGCAATGGCGGTGTGGTGATAGCGCTCGCCCACCAGCGTTTCCATGCCGGCCACATCGCCGGGGCGCAACAGCCGCACGATGCGCTGTCCGCCGTTGGGCAGATCGACCTTGAGCTTGATGAGCCCGCGACGCAGGGTGTAGACGCTGGGTGCCGCAGCCCCCTGCTCGTACAGCACTGCATTTTGCGGCACATGCAGGTTGTCGATGGGCTGCAGGATCGTATCCAGTTCGTGCATGGACAATCCCGAGAACAGGACGAAATTGCGCACATCGCACACGGCGCATTTCGCGCGGCCGATCCACTCGGGGTTGGTGCAATTCGGCTTCATGGGATGGCGCCCTTGCCAAGGGGGGCGTCATCATGCGGTCGACTATCCGGGACCATCAAATTCCATTCTTTGTTGTTTTGAACACGCTGTGTCATCGGGCGCTGTGTGCCTTTGTTTGGGGTCAGGCGGCCTGATGGGCGGGACGTATTTACCACACTATAGGTCAACTGTACTTGCGAAAAATCAATCCGCAGCTAGTACGCAGGCGTAGCGGTTAAGTGGCTGCATGGTAGAAATATGCCTTGCATTATTCTAATAATCGTTGGAATATTCGTTCCATGAACAAGCGCCACACCAAAGACCTGCTCTACGAAGAAGTCGCCCGCATCGGCAAGGCGGTTTCCAGTCCCAAACGGCTGGAACTGCTGGAGTTGCTGGCGCAGGGTGAGAAAACCGTCGACGCCCTGGCTGCCGAAGCCGGCATCGACATAAAGCTGGCGAGCGCGCACCTCAAGGTGCTGAAGGCTGCGCGGCTGGTCGAGGCGCAACGCGACGGGCGTTTCATCGCCTATCGCCTGTCGGGCGAGGACGTCAGCGCCCTGTGGGTCAAGCTGCGCACGGTGGCCGAAGAGCACCTGGTCGAGCTCAAGGTGGCGATGGAGCAGATTTTTGCCGCGCCGGAAAAGCTCGACGCCGAAACGCGGCGCTCGCTGATGGACAAGGCGCGGCGCGGCGACGTGGTGGTGATCGACGTGCGCCCGTCAGCCGAATACGCCAACGGCCATCTGCCGTTTGCGCGCTCGATGCCGCTCAACGAAATCCGCCAGCGCATCAAGGAACTGCCCGCCGACAAGGACATCGTCGCCTACTGCCGCGGGCCGTTCTGCATGATGTCCGCCGAGGCGGTGGCGCTGCTGAAGGAGCACGGCTACCGCGCACAGAAGATCGCCGATGGCACAGCCGAATGGCAGGCCGCCGGCCTGCCGCTGGCCGAGTCCTGACGACTCACCACTCACCATTTCCCATCGAGGAGACTTCCATGTTTTTCCGTCAATTGCTGGCCAAGGATGCCACCCTGTCCTACTTCTTCGGCTGCGGCTCCTGCCATGTCGGCGTCGCCGTCGACCCGGTGCTCGGCGACGAGCAGTGGTTCATCGACGAAGCCGCGAAGCAGGACGTGAAGATCACCCATGTGATCGATACCCATGTCCATGCCGACCACTACACCGGCGGCCGCAAGCTGGCCGGACTGACCGGCGCGGCCTATTGCCTGCACGAAGCCAATGCCGGCCGCGTGAACTATCCCTTCGAAGCACTCAAGGACGGCCAGCGCATCGAGGTCGGCAACGTCTTCGTCGACGTGCTGCACACCCCCGGCCACACGCCGGATTCGATCTGCCTGCTGGTCACCGACAAGCGCCGTGCCGAGGCCCCCTGGTTCGTGCTCACCGGCGACACCCTGTTCGTCGGCAGCGCCGGACGGCCCGATCTCGCCGGCAAGGAAACCGAGATGGCAGGGCAGATCTACGACACCCTGCACCAGCGCCTGATGACGCTGCCGGCCGAGGTCGAGCTCTATCCCGGCCACACCTCGGGCAGCGCCTGCGGCGCCGGCATGTCCGGCAAGCCGATGTCGACGATCGGCTTCGAGAAGCGCTGGAATCCCATGCTGGCGATGAGCCGCGACGAATTTGTCGCCGCGCTGACCGAATCGATCCCGCCGCGTCCCGCGGAAATGGATCGCATGGTCGCCTTCAACCTGGGCAACTGAATATGTTATTGACCCAGGATATGGCGGAGTACCGCTACGGCATCCGCCATAATTTCGCCCAGTTCTCGCACCAACTGGTGCAGGTGTTTCTGGTCGGCCTCACCATCGGCATGTTCCGCACCGTGGTGCCGGCGCTCGCCGAAACCGAGTTCGGCGTGGCCAAGGGCTCGTTCATGATGCTGATGGCCTTCGTCACCGCCTTCGGCTTCGTCAAGGGCACGCTCAACTTCGTCGCCGGCCGCTTGTCCGAGCGCATGGGCCGCAAGAAGGTGCTGTTCATCGGCTGGCTCGTCGCGGTGCCGATGCCCTTCATGATCCTTTACGCGCCGAACTGGAACTGGATCGTGGCGGCGACGGTGCTGCTGGGGGTGAACCAGGGGCTCACCTGGTCGATGACGCAGACCTCCAAGCTCGATCTCACCACCGCCAACCAGCGCGGCCTCACCATCGGCCTCAACGAATTCTCCGGCTACTTCGGCGTGGCGGTCGCAGGCATCGTCACCGGCTATATGGCCACCGCCTTCGGCGCGCGCGAAGGGCTGATGCTGTTCGGCCTCACCGTCATCCTGCTGGCCGGGCTGCTGACGCTGCTGTGGGTCAAGGACACCCTGCCGTGGGCGCAGGCCGAAGGCAAGAAGCACGCGGCCGGGCAGATGACCGGGCCGAAGCCGCGCTACCCCACCAACATCGCGGACAAGCCCGGCACCTGGGACGTGTTCACCCTGATGTCGTGGCGCGATGCGCGCATGGCGTCGATCAGCCAGGCCGGTCTGGTGGAGAAATTCGTCGATGCGCTGGTATGGGTGTTCTTCCCGGTCTACCTGCATCAGCAGGGGCTGTCGCTGCCCGGCATCGGCTGGGTGGTCGGCGTCTACGGTTTCGTCTGGGGCATGTCGCAGTTCTTCACCGGTCATCTGTCCGACCGCGTCGGGCGCAAGCAGCCTATCGTCTGGGGCATGTGGCTATGCGGCGCCGGGGTTGCGCTGGTGCTGCTGGGCGAGGGCGAATTGTGGTGGTCGTTCGCCGCCGCGGTGATGGGCTTCGGCATGGCGCTGTTGTACCCCACGCTGTCCGCCGCCGTCTCCGACATTGCCCACCCCAACTGGCGCGGTTCGGCCATCGGCATCTACCGCTTCTGGCGCGACCTTGGCTACGGCATCGGCGCGCTGCTGCTGGGCGCGGTGGCCGCGCTGTTCGGTGGCATCGAGGCAGGGTTCTGGTTTACCGCCGCTGCCATGTTCGTCTCGGGCCTCATTGTCCTGATGGTGTGCGAGGAAACCCATCCGCGTCTCAATCCTGCAAAGGAACATCCATGAGCAAAACCCTTTACACGATCAAGCTTGGTGTTTTGGTCGCCAGCCTCATCGTGCTGGCCGCGTCCGCCCGGGCGGAAGAGAACCCCGCCGTGGTCGATGCGCTGTCCGGCTACATGGACTTCGCCGAATACGGCAGCAGCCTGATCTGGCCGGAACAGATTCCGGCTGACGACTGGAAGAAGGTCTTCATCGTCGATGCGCGCGACGCCGCGCAATATGCGAAGGAACACATCCCCGGCGCGGTCAACATCGACTGGCGGCAGGCGGTGGCACGGCGTGCCGAATTGCCGAAGGATCGCATGGTGGTGGTGTACTGCAACTCCGGTTCGTTGTCCGCGCAGGCGGTGTTCGCACTTCGTCTGCTGGGCTACGACAACGTCAAGGTGCTGCAGGACGGCATCGAGGGCTGGAAGAAGAAGGGGGGATTCGAGGCCTATGCGCGCGCCAGCCAGCCGGCCGGGCACTAGCCGTGCAGATCGACCTGACGTTCCAGCTGGCGCTGCAGGGTAGCTTCCAGGATCTCACCCTGTGGCTGCCCGTGCCGCAAGACACCTCGCATCAAAGGCGGCTTGCGCTTGAATGCCATGGCAACCATGCCAGGCTTGCGCTCCACCACGACCCGGCGCATGGTGCACCCATTCTATTCGTACGCTGGCCGGGCGTCCGGAACGATCTACGGTTGACCGTCTCCGTGCGTGTGGAGACACAGGAGACGGGCTTCGACCTCGCGCAGGCATGCATGGACGCATTCCCGCCCGAGGAAGCGCGCCGCTACCTGGCGGCGAGCGTGCATCTGCCTGTCGAGGGGGTGGTCCGCACTCGCGCCGAGGCGATCACGCAGGGCCTGGATACGCCGGCGGCCAAGCTGCATGCCATTTACGACTGGGTCCTGGCCCATGCCCAGCGCCGCTTCGATGTCGCCTGGTGCGGGCTGGGCGATGTGCCGGCGATGCTGGCGGCCGGGGAATTCTGCGGCAAGTGCGTGGACATCAATTCGCTGCTGGTGGCCTTGTGCCGCGCCGCGGGCTTGCCGGCGCGCACGGTGCTGGGCACCCGCGCCGCGCCGTCGCGTTTCGACCCCGCACTCGGGGCCTCCGGCGATGTCACCCAGGCGCTGCAT
>DATCTE010000116.1:0-6577 GCA_036568085.1 Thiobacillus sp. | reverse complement strand
AGTCACCACCCCGCCGCTTCCGCAATTCGACAGAACCCTGGCGTTCTACGAGCGGGAAGGCTTTTCCGTCGCGGGCGGGCGAAAATTGAAAACCTTGTTGTAAGCCCCCGACATGTCAGACCTTAACGCCCTCACCCTGCGCGTCGCACGGTTCTGCCTGTGGCTCGTGCTCCTGCCCGCGCTGTTCGCGTGCAGCCCGCCGCCGCTGGTTCAGCAGCAGTCCTACGTATTCGGCACCCTGGTCGAAGTCAGCGTCTACGGCGCGCCGGAGGCCCAGGCCCGGCAGGCGATCGCCGCGGTACTGGCGCGCTTCGACGAACTTCACCACCGGCTGCACGCCTGGCAACCGAGCGAGTTGTCGCGGCTCAACGCCGCGCTGGCCAAAGGGGAACGCACCCCGGCCAGCCGCGAACTCGCCGGTATGCTGCGCGATGCGCAAACGCTTTCGGCTGCGTCAAACGACCTGTTCAACCCCGCCATCGGCGGCCTGATCGCGTTGTGGGGATTCCATGCCGACACGCCGCAGGGAAACGTGCCGGATGCCGCCGCCATCGTGCACTGGGTGAAGGCGGCCCCGCGCATGCGCGATCTGCATATCGAGAACGGCATGATATGGAGCGACAACCCGGCCGTGCAGCTGGACCTGGGTGGCTACGCCAAGGGGCGCGCGCTGGACGACGCGGTGGCCATCCTGAAAGCCCACGGCATCGCAAACGCGCTGGTCAACATCGGCGGCAACGTGATCGCGCTCGGTCAGCACGGCGATCGTCCGTGGCGCGTCGGCATCCAGCACCCGCGCAAGCCGGGCACCCTGGCGACGCTGGATTTGCACGACGGCGAGGCGATCGGCACCTCGGGCGATTACCAGCGCTATTTCGAGGCGGGCGGCCACCGCTACTGCCATCTGATCGATCCGCGCAGCGGCTGGCCCGCGTCCGGTATGCAGTCGGTGACGATCCTGGTGTCGGGCGAGCATGCCGGCACGCGTTCGGATGCGCTGTCGAAACCCCTGTTCATCGATGGTGTCGCGCGGCTGGCGGAGCATGCCGCCCGCCTGGGCATCGCCGACTATCTGGCAGTGGACGCCGCGGGCAAAACCCACATATCGCCTGCGCTGGCGGCGCGGCTTCGCTAGAATGCTGTTTTTGGCATGACGCACCCCCCATGATAGGCATCCTCATCGTCGCCCACGGTTCGCTCGCCGACAGTCTGGTCGAGTGCGCCACCCACGTGCTGGGACAAAGCCCGCGTGGCCTCGCCACGCTGGATTTCATCGGCCACGCCGACCCCGACGAACGGCAGAAGGCCTTGCAGTCCCGCTTGGCCGAACTGGACGAAGGCGACGGCATCCTGGTGCTGACCGATGTGTACGGCGCCACGCCCAGCAATACGCTGTGCCGCTTGCTCGAGCCCGCCCACATCGAGGGCGTTTCCGGCGTCAACCTGCCGATGCTGCTGAAGGCGCTGAACTACCGCGAGACGCTGGCCCTGCCGCAACTCATCGAGCGCATCGTCGAAGGCGGGCGCAACAGCATCAACCATATTTCCGAGACCATGTGCCATGCAGCAACGGGACGTTGAAATCGTCAACAAGCTGGGCCTGCACGCCCGCCCGTCGGCCCGCCTGACCCAGCTGGCGTCCAGCTTCAAGAGCAATGTGCACATGTCGCGCAACGGCCGCCGCGTCAATGCCAAGAGCATCATGGGCGTGATGATGCTGGCTGCGGCCAAGGGCAGCACCATCACGCTGGAAACCGACGGCGAAGACGAGGCGGAAGCCATCGACGCGCTGGCCAGCCTGATTTCCAGCGGCTTCGGAGAAGAACTGTGAGCTTCTCGCTGCACGGCATCGGCGTTTCCGGCGGCATCGCCATCGGCTATGCGCATCTTGCGTCCAGCGCGCGCGTCGAAGTGCCGCAGTACATGCTCGACCGCAAATACATCAAGGACGAGCTGGCGCGCTTCGACGAAGCCATCTTCGCCACCCGTGCCGAGCTCGAGGTCCTGCGCCACCACATTCCGCCCAACGCGCCCGCTGAACTGTCGGCGTTTCTCGACATGCACCTGATGTTCCTCGGCGACTCGATGATCGCCGAGGCGCCCAAGCGCCTGATCCGCGAAACCCAGTGCAACGCCGAATGGGCACTGGCGCAGCAGATGGAAGCGCTGGTGGCGCGCTTCGATGAGATCGACGACGCCTACCTGCGCAGCCGCCAGGAAGACGTGGTGCAGGTGGTGCAGCGCGTGCTGAAGGCCCTGATGGGCCACCCCAGCCACCTGCCGCTGGACGTCGATTTCGACAGCGAGCGCATCCTGGTCGCGCACGAGCTGTCGCCGGCCGACATGGTCATTTTCAAGAACGTGCATTTCGCCGCCTTCATCACCGATCTCGGCGGCACCACCTCGCACACTGCGATTCTGGCGCGCAGCATGGGCATGCCGTCGGTGATGGCGCTGCACAACGCGCGCGGCCTGATCCGCGACCACGATCTGCTGATCGTCGATGGCCGCGACGGCGTGGTGATCGTCAATCCCGACGAATCGGTGCTGGCCGAATACCGGTTGCGGCAGAACCAGTGGCGCATCGACACCGACAAGCTCAAGCGCCTGAAGACCAGCAAGTCGGCCACCCTCGACGGCACCCCGGTTGAACTGATGGCCAACATCGAGTTGCTCTCCGACATCGATGCGGTGAAGGCTGCGGGCGCGCACGGCATCGGTCTGTTCCGTAGCGAATTCCTGTTCCTCAACCGCAGCGACCTGCCGAGCGAGGAGGAGCAATACGTATCCTACAAGGCCGTGGCCGAGGCACTGGACGGCAAGCCGGTCACCATTCGCACGCTCGACCTGGGCGCCGACAAGCAGGCGCCATGGGGCCACACGGTAGCCGACAATCCGGCGCTGGGCCTGCGCGCGATCCGCCTGTGCCTGGCCGAGCCGGGCCTGTTCCATGCCCAGTTGCGCGCCATTCTGCGAGCGTCGGTCCATGGCCAGGTGCGCATCCTCATCCCCATGCTGGCGAGTTTCATGGAATTGCGCCAAACCCTGCAGCGCATTGACGAGGCCAAGGCTTCGCTGCGCAAGGACGGGCTGAAATTCGACGAAGGTATCCCGCTCGGCGGCATGATCGAAGTGCCCGCTGCCGCGCTGTCGGCCGGCTTTTTTGCCGAACAGCTGGATTTCCTGTCGATCGGCACCAACGACCTGATCCAGTACACGCTGGCGATCGACCGCGCGGACGACAGCGTGGCGCATCTGTACGACCCGCTGCATCCGGCGGTGCTCAACCTCATTCAGCAGACGATCCGGGCAGGCGACAAGGCCGGCAAGCCGGTCTCCGTATGCGGCGAAATGGCGGGCGATCCACTGTTGACGCGGCTGCTGCTGGGGCTGGGATTGCGGACATTTTCGATGCAACCGGCGAGCCTGCTGCAGGTCAAGCAGCAGGTGTTGAGATCCCACCTGGAAGAGTTGACCTCCCCCACGCAGCGGCTGCTGAAGAACACCGATCCGGACAAGACCCCGGTTCTGTTGAACCGGCTGAACGGCTAGGGAGCCTGGCGGACGCCTAAGCCGTGAGCTGCGCGGCCATGCGGGTGAGTTCCGCCTTGTCGTGGCGCAGCGTGCTGATTTCCTGCTTGATCTGCGCCATGCGGCTGTGCAGGGTACTCATGTTTTCCAGAATGCGCTGCAGGCTGGCGAGCCGGGTGTCGAGATACTGCTTGTGCTCGCGGATGCGCGTCATGACAGGGTCGAGTGCGATGCGCAGCCAGCGTTCGGCCTCCAGCCGCGCAAGCTTGAAGGCCTTGCGCGCCTCCTCGGCCAGCCCGGCATAAAAGCGCCGGATCATGAAACGCTTCTCCAGCATCAGGTTGGCCGGATCCTTGCAAAAGGCTTCGGTCTCACGGGTCAGCGCATCCAGCCGGTTGCGGTAGGCGCCCAGATCCAGCCGCGGCACCTGCATTTTCGGCAGGTTGTGATTCCGGTGAAACCGCAGATAGGCCTGATCGAGCGCGTCCAGCATGTTGTCGGCCAGCTGGCTCGCCTGCTGGAAACGGTTGCCCATCTGCTCGCTCAGGTGGCGGATGCCGCCGGTCAGTCCGCGCGTGGTCCAGCTGTTTTCCATGGCATCGCGGCCCGCCTTCAGGATCGTGTCCAGCGTTTCCTCCGACAAGTGCGACAGCAGGTGCTCGCCCTGGCCCTGCACCATCTTCCGGGTCGTGCGGAACTGGTCGGCAGTGGCATCGTAGCTGTCCTTTTCCTGCTGCAGGCCGGCCCGCGTCTGTTCGATCAGCTCGCGGTTCTTGCCCGACAGCTGGGTAAGCTGGATCAGTTCGTCGCTGCTGCGCTTGAGCCGCGTGGCCAGGTCCACCCGGCTCTCGTCGAGCAGGGTACTCACTTCGCGGCTGACCGCGTGATACAGCATGTCGCGTCGCGCCGGAATCACCTGATGCGCCAGCAGATATTCCAGCGATTCGATGCCCGAACGTACGCGCAAGGCGGCATCGCCGCGGATGGTGGCCGCCAGTGCCTTCTGCGCCGACACCGTGAACACGCGGCTGCGCGGCAGCTTCAGCACGCGTGCGGTTTCCTCGGCTTGGCGCTCGATGGTCGCCAGCACCTCGGCGTCGCTCTTGAGTTCGTCCCACAGCATGTCGATCTTGTTGAGCACCGCCACGTGGTAGTTGGCATGGCGATGGACGTGTTTCTGCCAGATTTCGAGATCCGAGCGGGTCACCCCGGTATCGGTCGCCAGCAGGTACATCACCGCATGCGCATTCGGAATCACCGACAGGGTGAGTTCGGGTTCTGCCCCCAGGGCATTGAGTCCCGGGGTGTCCAGGATCGTCAGCCCGGCCTGCAACAGCGGATGCGGATAATTGACCATGGCATAGCGCCATGCCGGCACCTCCACGGTGCCGTCGGCGCGCAGCAGATGGCGCTCGCTGTCGTCCTCGCCGTTCCACAACCCCATCTCGATGGCATCCACAGCCGGCAGCAGCTTGGTCTCGGTAAGTTTTTTCAGGCTTTCCTGCAACTGGCGCGGATCGGTGGGGTCGAGCAATACCCGGCACCATTCGATCGGCATGTGCTTGAGGCGCGCCAGCGATTCGCCGCGGCGGCGCGTTTCGATCGGCAGCAGGCTCAGGCTGGGGGGCTCGTCCGCGCTGGCGAACAGTTCGGTCGGGCACATGGTGGTGCGCCCGGCGTCGGACGGCAGCAGGCGCTGACCATGGTTGGCAAAGAACAGGGCGTTGATGAGTTCGGTCTTGCCGCGCGAAAATTCGGCCACGAAGGCCACGACCAGCTTGTCCTGGCGCAGGCCCGCGGCGGTATCGGCGAGACGCAGGGTGCGTTCGGCATCGATGCCGTGCTGGCGGTCGAGCCAGTCGGCATAGTCGGTAATCGCGGTCGCCAGCCGCAACCGCCGCTCGCTGTACTCGGCGACTTCCTGTTCCAGGTGGATACTCATGTTTGAGTGTTTTTCTCGATATCACGCCAGGGTGTGTCGGCGCCACACACCGCAACGGTTTTCTGCCGGGACGTTTCGCCTCGAACCAGGCGCACCGCGGATTTCGGCAGCCCCAGTTGCGCGGCCAGCCAAGCCAGCAGATGCGCATTCGCTTTGTTATCGACCGGCGGCGCAGCAATCTTTAATTTCAGGCGGCCGCCATGCTCGCCGACAGCGGCAGTCACCTTCGCGCCCGGCTGCACGTGCAGTTCCAGCAGCCAGTCCGCACCGTTGCGGTGCGCCCAGATCGGCGGGGCGGCCACGCTCAGAGCGCGCCGAGCAGCGCCCGTTCCACCGCCAGCACCGGCACCATCAGGATCAACTGGCACAGGATGAACAGCACCAGCGGCGTCAAATCCACATTGGCAACCATGGGAACGAAGCGCCGCAAGGGGCGCAGGAAGGGCTCGGTCAGCTCGTAGACCACCGGCATCAGCGGGGTGTCCGAATTGACCCACGACAGCACCGCGCGCACCAGGGTCAGGCCGATGATCATGTACACCGCCAGGCTGACCAGCCGCACCGCCGCCAGCCCCAGCATGACCGGCCACACCTTCGCACCCGCCAGGGCGAAAGGAAATCCATCCAGCCAGTAGCCCGCCATCACCACCCCCAGTTCGACCAGCCAGGCGAGCAGCAGGCAGGCCCAGTCCAGGCCGAACAGGCCCGGCACCACGCGACGCAAGGGCTTGACCGCAAAATCGGTGACGGCGACGACGAACTGCGCGAACGGGTTGCGGAACGGCACCCGGAACAGCTGCATCATGAAGCGCAGCAACACCGCAACCACGAACAGGTTGCCCAGCGTCTGGATCAGGAAGGTCAGTGCACCCGAGATCATGCGAGGCGTCCCAGTTCGTCACCGAGTTCGGCGCTGCGCAGGCTGGCCGCCTCCACCGCCTGGCCAATGCCGGTTTTGACCGCCGCCGCGTCCAGCGCCGCGAGGCCGCGTTCCGTGGTGCCGCCCTTGGAGGTGACGCGCTGGCGCAGGACGGCCGGCTCCTCGCCCGATTCGAGCGCCAGCTTGGCCGCGCCAAAAAAGGTCTGCAGGGCCAGCTGGCGCGC
>DATCTE010000115.1:0-2253 GCA_036568085.1 Thiobacillus sp. | reverse complement strand
CGATGACGCGCTGTTTTTCCAGCGTGCGCGGCGACAGCCGCAGGAACTCGGCGGCTTCATTGTTAGTCAGGTAGCGCGCAGACTGCGTGGACTGGGAAGGCTGCTGGGTGGCAGCGGGTACGGGATGCGGCCGTAACGGTGCGGGTCTCATGGCATGGGCCTCCATCGGTCAAGATCGGCGACGAGGCAATCGCCGCCGGATGGAAGCAGTCTGGGGAAAGCCAGGCGTTCTGCGCAGGGATGTTTTGCGCCGCCGCGCGAACGTCCCTGTGCGGCCGTGCCGAGTCAGAGTAGGCGCTGGTAGCCGCCGTCCATGAGCGTCTGACCGCGCCGGATGAGGCGGCGAACCTGGGCGCGCAGATCGCTGTCGTCGTACCAGCGCTCGGCGACGGCGGTGATGCCGAACAAGACTTCGGCCACGCCGCGGTGCGACGCACCAGCCAGCGTTCCATCGAGCGCCTGCAGGGTGCGCATGTGGAGCATGGCCGTGCGACCAGGTCTGTCCGTGGCGATCGCGCTGTGGTGCGCGCTATAGGCATCGAGCATAGCCAGATCGGCTTCGATTGCGCGCCAGCGCTCGCGAAGCTGGCGACCGGCGCGGACGGCATAGGCGTAAGCCATGCCATCTTCCAGTGTGGGCGATATCGCCATGCGCAGCTTGCGGTCGACGAGCTGGGTGGTCAGCACCAGCCGCTTGCCGTCGTGCATCAGCTGCTTGCGGCCGGGGATGTGCCAGAGCTGGAACAACAGCGCATCATCAGTGGGATCGGCATCCGGATAGACCTGGACGACCGAGGAGGGATCAGGGAACCAGTCGGGGTGTGCGTCGCGCGCATCGCGCGCAGGGTCTTCCAGCAGGCGCAAGCCCCAGCGTTCTGCTTCATGTTGCGGACGGTGCCGGTGGTGTTGCCAGGCGAGCCGGTATTCCGGGTTGCGCCGCAGGTATTCCCATGCCAGCGCGGGACCGTCCAGGTGCAGGACATACAGGTATGCAGCGCTTGGGTGCCAGTGGACGGCGCGCGAATCTGCCATGGCGAAATCTCCATCTCGGATGGGAGGAGTTCAATCGCAATGGGGGACACGGTGGGCAGTCCCATTATCGTCCGACGTCGGCAAGCGTGTTACCACGGCCGTGGATCAGCGTGGCACGCTGCAGCAGTCAATCAGGTGGCCGACAACAGGCCGTGCATTCGTATTATTTTGGACAGCGTTGCACAGGTGTTTTACAGATTAGTGTCAGTACAGGAAAGTTTGGATCCGGCGCCATGGCTTCCTAATGCGAACCGTTGCGGAATCGCATGGAGTGGCCTACGAGCGGCGAGGCAGAGATCGATCAGTCGTTGATCGATCCGTCAGCCCGAGCCAGCCGGGCATACTCGGATAGTCGCCGTTTGGGCGTGAAATGCGGATCGCGCGCGACGGCCAGGTTCCGTGGCCCGCGTATGCCTTCCAGGACGGACAGGCGCACATGGCCGAGTTGCGGCATGCCCATGCCAAGGTCGAGCAGGCCGAAGGCGGTATCGCCATCACCGGGATCGAGTTCGGTCAACAGCCAGGTCGCGTGCGCGTCCAGGGTGAATAGCTTGATGACCGGCAACGGGTCGCGTTTCTCGCCGCGCGCGGCGGCAGCGCCGTTGTCCAGCAGTTGGGCGCGCTGATCGTCGGTGATGAGGGGTTTCATGGTCGCTGCCTGCAAGCGATCATGATCAACGCGGCGTCGGTTTTGCGCAAACGTGCTGATGCGCCAAAGCGTGACTGTGACAGTGCGCTTCTACGCCAAATCGCCAAATCGGATTTCACCGAATCCGTGGAGGGTCGAATCGACGAATACGTAAGTACGAAAGCCATGATTTCAGTAAAAGCGGTTTCAGCATAGACACACCCGACGCAAGTTTACGCAGGGAATGCTACAAATGAACACTATAGATTGTAGTCCTATAGGGTTCTATCGGATGTCATCGTCGTTTTACACGAAACGACTTGATGTCACCGAAGAATACATTCCCTGCGGCGCTCAAGACAGTCAGAAAAGCCCGTGGCCTCAGCCAGGAAGCGTTCTCGGACGTGTCGAGCCGGACCTACATGAGTTCGCTTGAACGTGGCCTGAAAAGCCCGACCCTGAGCAAGGTCGCCGAACTGTGCGAGGTCATGGACGTGCATCCGCTCACGCTGCTGACGCTGGCCTATGGCGGCGACAGCAAGGGTGTGAGCGAAGTCATCGAGCGCGTGCGGCGCGAGCTGGCTGCTATCCAG
>DATCTE010000114.1:0-3917 GCA_036568085.1 Thiobacillus sp. | reverse complement strand
GCGGTGCCCTGAACTCGGCCGTGGGGTACACGCACTACAACTCCAGCCGGCTGGATGGCCATTTTCGCGTCGATTGCGGGTGCTTCAGCCGGCGTGCCGACGTCAACGAGGAGACGGCGCGGACGTACGGCATCCCGCCCGAACGCACGCATGCCAGCTGGGGCGCGCTGCTGGAAAGCGAGAAGCGCGCCCTTGATGCCATTGTCGTGCTGACGCCCACACCGGATCACAGGGAGATGGTCGTCTCGGCACTCGATGCCGGCTATCCGGTCATTTGCGAAAAGGCCCTGGCGGTGTCCAGCGACGAATGCCGTGGCATTGGGGAGGCCGTGGACCGCAACCAGGGCTTCCTGGCGGTGACCTACAACTATTCCGGCTACCCGATGGTGCGCGAATTGCGCCGCATGATTGCCGAGGGCCAGCTGGGACGCCTCCAGCAGATTCATGTCGAAATTCCCCAGGAAGGCTTCCTGCGGCAGGCGGCTGCGCCGCAAGCCTGGCGCCTCAAGGATCATGCCGTCCCCACGGTGTCGCTCGATCTTGGCGTGCACGCCCATCATCTGGTCCATTTCCTGACCGGGGGCAAGGCGCCGCTGGAAGTCATCGGCGATCAGGCAACCTATGGCCAGTTCGGCGACATCGTCGACAACGTCTATTGCCTCGCGCATTACGAGGACGACCTGCGGGTGCAGTCCTGGTTCGGAAAAACGGCGCTCGGCAACCGCAATGGCCTGCGCATACGCGTCTACGGTAGTCTCGCCAGCGCCGAATGGTTCCAGATGCAGCCCGAGGATCTGCTGTTCAGCCAGGCCAACGGCCGCAGGCTGCTCATCGACCGCGGTTCCGGCGATGCCGACCTGGCCAGGCAGCTGCGCTACAACCGTTTCAAATCCGGCCATCCCTCCGGGTTCATCGAGGCCTTCGGCAATCTCTATGCCGATATTGCCGACCAGTTGCGCCAGCATCAATCCGGCGCCATGACGCGTAACGCGTTCGTCTACGGCGCCCAGGAGTCGGAAGAGGGCTTGCGTTTCCTGGAGGCCATTTCCCGATCGGCGCAGACACGAAAGTGGGAAGCGGTATGACACGTCCCGACCAGACAAACGCCATGTCCCAACCCGTTTACGATTTCATCGTGCAGCTGCTCGAAGAAAAAGGCGCGATTCCTGGACCTGCAGCGCTGTCTTCCTATCGATACCTCGACGTCGGCCATATCGATTCGCTCGCCTTCATCAAATTCGTCTTTCGCATCGAAGAGCGGTTCGGCATTCAGTTCTCGGAAGCGGACATGCTCGGCGACCGGGTAAAGACCGTCGGCGGGCTGGTTGCGCTGATCGAAGAGAAACGCGATCAATCCCCCGCGCCTTGATTCCATTGGGTCACCTGACATGAGCCTGCCAGACAACAACGCGTCACTGCTTTCCGAATACGGACGCTACATGCTTCCCGTGCTCAGCTTCCGCGACATCGTCCTGGTGCGGGGGCAGGGGAGCTACGTCTGGGATGCGGATGGACACCGCTATCTGGATTTGAACAGCGGCCAGTTTTGCGCCGTTCTGGGCCATTCCGATCCCGGGGTTTCCCGGAAGATGCTCGAGATCTCCCAGACCCTGCAGGACACGGACACGTCCACCCTGACCCGGTCGGTATTGCTGGCCGCCAGGCAGATTCATGACCGTGCCCCGGAAATGAGCGGCCGGATTCTCTTCCTGTCGACCGGTGCGGAGGCCGTCGAATGCTGTCTCAAGTATGCGAAACACATCAAGGAGAAGCCGGGCGTCATCGCCTTCGACAAGGCCTATCACGGACTGACGCACGGGAGTGCCGCGTATTCGATGTCGCGCGACCGGATCCGGCCGCCGGTCGACCATTCCTACGTCACGCCTGCACCGCGTGTCCATGCCGATGACGAAGCGGAAACCGACCGCTGCATCGAGGCGTTCCGTCAAACCATCGACGATTGCAAGGACGATATCGCCGCGGCGATCTTCGAGCCGATCATCTCGGGTGGCGGATTCTTCTTTCCGCCCCGCCGGTATTTCCAGGCGATCAGAAAAATCTGCGATGACAACGGCATCTTCCTGGTCTTCGACGAATGCCAGACCGGCTTCGGCAGGACGGGAAGCTGGTTCTATTATCAGCAGCTCGGGTGCGTGCCCGATTTCGTCGTGTCCGCAAAAGCCATGGGGATGGGCTACCCGGTCTCCTGCGTCATTGCCAATGGCCATACCATTCCCCATGCGAAGTTCGCGATGGAGTATTTCAGTTCCCACCAGAACGAGTCTTACGCCGGCGCATTGGTATCGCACCTGATCGACGAGATCGAAACCCGCGGACTGCTCGAGCGGAACCGAGCCTCCGGCGCGTATCTCCTGGCTAAACTCGGCGCGATTGCTGCCGAATCCTCCCTTATCGGCAATCCCCGAGGCAAAGGGCTGATGTGCGCATTCGACCTGAGTGACACGGGCAGGCTCGACAGCAAGCAGGCAGGCGACCTTTTCTGCAGACTTGCCCAGCAGAACGGATTGCTGATCCAGCATTGCAATCTCGGCCGGACCATACGCCTGCTGCCGAACTACGCCGCTACCGAGGCGGATTTCGATTTTTTTGCGGCCCAATTGAAAGCCACGCTGGTCATGTTTCAGGCAACACTCGATCAACCTCTCTAGCGAGCGACCCCCATGTTATTTTCAGAGATCGACACGACTTACCTGGCCACTGCAATCAAGGGCATGCAGGGAAAAAAACTCATCCTCTGGGGGGCGGGGCGGCGGGTCAAGGGCTTCGTCGAGCAGTACTGCGGCGACGGCAAGCTCCTGCCCAAGCCTTTCGGCATCTGCGACAGCACGCGGGACATTCCCGAGAAGACGCTCTGGGGCATCCCCGTCCTGCCTTTCCAGGATGTACGGAACATGCTGCCCAAGGACACCGTGATCATCATCACGGCCGGTCTGCTGGAACTGCAGGCGAGGGTGGTTGCAAGCGAGCTCTACTATTTTCCGCTCTTCCATTGCCGGACCTTCGAGGTCTACGACTACCTGCAGAAAAACATGGATCAGTGCGATCAGGCCATCCGTCTGCTGGCCGATCCACTGTCGAAGAAGACCTACCGGGGCTGTATCGAAAACATCCTCTGCGGGCGGCTATGGGACCAGTCCCTCTTCAGTGCCAGTCCTTATTTCGGGAACGACCTGAACGAAAGGCTCGATGCGTCCGGCCAGCTCGTATTTGCCGGCGCCTTCAACGGCAAGCATATCGACCGTGCCATCGAGAACAATCCCGCCATCCGGATTGCGGCCTTCGAGCCGAGCAAGACGTGGTCGGCCTATCTGCGGGATAAATTCAAGGCCGCGCCGCAGGTGACGATCCACAACAAGATCCTCTGGAGCGAGAACACCCTGCTGAGCTTCGACGACGACATGACCAATTCCGGCCTGGATGCGCATGTCTGCGCGGATGGGGCCAACAGCACCTACCAGCACGAAGGCGTCGCCATCGATGACTACATCGAAGGAAAAGTGTCCATGATCGCCCTGGATGTTGAGGGCTCGGAGCAACGGGTCATCAAGGGGGCGCACCGGACCATCGAGCGCGACCGTCCTCGTTTATGCCTCTGCCTGTATCACAACCTCGACGACTATTTCAGGATTCCGGTCATCATCAGCGAACGGTACGGCTACCGGTTGCACGTCAAGCATCACTCCACCATCAGCGCGATCGAAACCGTCCTCTATGCGGTCTGACCGCGATCCGTCCGGCCATGCTTGATTTCGCGTTCTCCATGCCGACCCGGATCATTTTCGGGTCCGGCGCCCGATCCCTTCTGGAAAAGGAGCTGGGCGAGCAGCCTGTTTCGAAGGTGCTGCTGGTCTATGGACGTGAAAGCGCGCGCCTGAATGGCAGCTACGACGAAATCA
>DATCTE010000113.1:0-2696 GCA_036568085.1 Thiobacillus sp. | reverse complement strand
CCCGCCAGCCAGCGGCTGCCGAACCAGTGCGAATAGACGCCATGCCCGGTCGACTCCACCGGGGTGTCGGACAGCAGCTTCAGGACCAGCGTGCTGCCGAGCGAGGTGACGGCGTCGCCGCTTCGGTTGACGCCTGCTGCCAGAAAGGCAGCGATGGAATCGGTGGTGCCGGCGTGCACCATGCAGCCGGGGTTCACGCCGAGATAGCGCGCGCGCGGGCGCGACACGGTGGCGAGGCGGGAACCGGGCGCCACCGGCACCGGCAGGTAATCGACATCGGCCAGATACTCGACCCAGGCCGGCCATTTCAAGGTATCGAGGTCGAGCCCCATCTTGAGGGCGTTGTGGTAGTCGGTCATGCCGACCCGGCCGGTCAAGAGGCCGGAGAGCCAGTCGGCCTGGTTCAGATAGAGCCGCGCGCCGGTGAGGCCGAGGCGCTTTTTCAGCCACAGGATCTTGGCCAGCCCCGAGGTCACCGCGGCGGCCGGGTGCCCGGGGGTGGCGGTTTTCGCGATCAGCGCGGCTTCTTCGACGGCGCGGTCGTCGTTGTACAGAAGCGGCGGATGGCGCGGGGAGAGTTCCTCGTCGCAGGCGAGTACGGTACCGGAGGTGCCGTCGAGCGCGATGTCCGACAACTGGGTGCGGATCGGCGGCGGCAGCGAGGCAACCAGATCCCACAGCGCCTCGCGCCAGATGCCGGCGCGCTCGTAGTCATCCAGCGCGCCGAAGTCGCGTTTGTCCTCGACGACGATCGCGCCTTCGGCGTCGATCACGCAGCTGCGCGCGCCCGAAGTTCCGAAATCGATCCCTAGAAAATACAATTGGTTATCCGCGGGTATTCGACTGATGCTCGAACTGAGTGAGGTCGACGCGGGGGGCCGGCTGCCAGCCTTTCTTGCGGTGCTCGGCGACCACGTTGGTGAAGATGCCGCCGCGTACGTAGAACTTGGCGGTCAGGCGCATGAAGCGCGGCTTGGTCGCCTTCACCAGATCATCAAGAATGCGGTTGGTGACGTCTTCATGAAAGTGGCCTTCCTCGCGGAAGCTCCACATGTAGAGCTTCAGGCTCTTCAGTTCGACGCAGGTCTTGTCGGGGATGTAGTCGAGGATCAGCGTCGCGAAATCCGGCTGTCCGGTCTTGGGGCAAAGGCACGTGAATTCAGGGACTTCCATGTGAATGTGAAAGTCGCGATCAACTTTTGGATTGGGGAAGGTTTCCAGGGTTTTGGCGGGCGTGGAGGGCATGGGAGGGCTCGGTGTAGAATGTGACAAAACAGAACGCCGCCAACCAGACGGCGCATTGAGACGACACCCATTATAAAAGCTTAGGTCCGCTGTCTTGCGTTTAACCCATATCAAACTTGCCGGTTTCAAGAGTTTCGTCGACCCCACCGTGATTCCCGTTCCCGCCCAGCTGACCGGCGTGGTGGGGCCGAACGGCTGCGGCAAGTCGAACGTCATCGATGCAGTGCGCTGGGTGCTCGGCGAATCGTCGGCCAAGCACCTGCGCGGCGAATCGATGCAGGACGTGATCTTCAACGGCTCCGGCACCAGGAAGCCGGCGTCGCGTGCGTCGGTGGAACTGGCGTTCAACAACGAACTCGGCCGTGCCGCCGGGCAGTGGTCGCAGTATGCGGAGATATCGGTCAAGCGCGTGCTCGACCGCAGCGGCGACTCCACCTATTACATCAACAACATGCGGGTGCGGCGGCGCGACGTCGCCGACCTGTTCCTTGGCACCGGCGTCGGCGCGCGCGCCTACGCCATCATCGAGCAGGGCATGATCACGCGCCTGATCGAGGCCAAGCCCGAGGAACTGCGCGGTTACCTGGAAGAAGCCGCGGGCGTGTCCAAGTACCGGGAACGCCGCAAGGAAACCGAGTCGCGGCTGAAGGACGCGCGCGACAACATGAACCGCGTCGAGGACATCCAGCGCGAACTCAAGACCCAGGTCGAGAAGCTCACCGCGCAGGCAGAAGTCGCCCAGCACTACAAGCAGTTGCAGGCCGACCTGACGTTTTCCCAGCACCGCCTGTGGTACGCGCGGAAGCATGATGCCGCCCAGCAGCGTGCGCGCATCGACAAGGATCTGGTCGAGGCGCAGAACAGGCTGGAGGCCGAAACCGCGCGCCTGCGCCATATCGAGTCCGAACTTGAAACCGCGCGCCAGACCCAGTTCGCCGGACAGGACACGCTCAACACCGCGCAGGCGGCGTATTACCAGGCGCAGTCCGAAGTGGCGCGCATCGAGCAGACCATGGCGCACCAGAACGCCACCCGCGAGCGGCTGTATCGCCAGGTGCAGGATCTGGGGGCGCGCATGGAGGCGCAGCAGGCACGCCGCACCACCACCGTGGACGCCCTGGACGAGGTGAACGCACAGCAACCCAGCCTCGAGGCTGCGCTGATGGAGTCCGAAGCCGTCGCGCGCCAGGCCACCGACAGCACCCTGCCGCAGAAGGAGGCCGCGCTGCGCGAGGCACAGCAGGCGGTGGGCGAGGCGCAGCGCGTGGTGTCGCAACTCGATCAATCGCGCCAGGTCGACGAAAACAGCCTCGGCCACACCAAACGCCAGCTTGAACAGCTGGACGCACGTCAGCGCCGGCTCGCCCAGGAGCAGGCGCAGCTGCCGCGTACCGATACGGCGGGGCTGGCGCAAAAACAGGTCGAGGTCGAGGAGCTGGCGCAAACGCTGG
>DATCTE010000112.1:0-6545 GCA_036568085.1 Thiobacillus sp. | reverse complement strand
CGATCGCGCCGCCGCCTGGTTCGTCGGCCTGCTGCTGCTGATCACCGTGGGGGTAGGGGTGGCGTGGCTCCTCATCGATCCGTCGAAAGCGCTGTGGATCGTGGTGTCGGTGCTCGTCGTCACCTGCCCCTGTGCGCTCGGCCTCGCCACCCCCGCCGCGCTCACCACCGCCACCGGCCGGCTCACGCGTCTGGGCCTGCTCACCACGCGCGGCCATGCGCTGGAAACGCTGGCACGTGCCACCGACCTGGTGTTCGACAAAACCGGCACCCTCACCCACGGCCGCCTGAGCGTGCGCCGCGTGGTGCCGCTGGACGGCCGCAGCGAAAGCGAGGTCGGCATGCTCGCCGCCGCGCTCGAAGCCGGTTCGGAACATCCCATCGCAAAAGCCTTGCGCGAGCTAGCCACGCCTGGCGCAACCGCGAGCCAGATCCGCAACACGCCCGGACGCGGCGTCGAAGGCATGATCGAAGGCCGCGTGTACCGGCTGGGTGCGCCCGCCTTTGCCGCCGCCAGCGCAACGCCCCCGTCGCCCCCCGAATCCGACAGCGGCCCCTATCCGAGAAATGGGTACGAGAGTTGGGTGGCACTGGCCGACGACTCCGGGCTGATCGCGTGGTTTGCGCTGGCCGACACGCCGCGTGCGGACGCCGCCGCCGCGCTCGCCACGCTGAAGAAGCAAGGCCTGCGCCTGCACCTGCTGTCCGGCGACGCCGAGGCTGCAGTGATGCGCACCGCGCAGGAACTCGGCATCGCCGACTGGCATGCCGGTGCGCTGCCGGAAGACAAGCTCGCCTATGTGAAGTCCCTGCAGCAGCAGGGCCGCATCGTCGCCATGGTGGGCGACGGCATCAACGACGCGCCGGTGCTCGCCGGCGCGCAGGTCTCCATCGCCATGGGCGAAGGCGCCGACGTGGCGCAGGCCGCGGCCGACATGGTGATGCTCGGCAGCCGGCTCGGCACGCTGGCCGACGGCGTCGCGCTCGCCCGCAAGACGCAGCGCATCATCCGCGAGAACCTGGGCTGGGCGCTCGCCTACAACCTCGTCGCCATCCCCGCCGCCGCCCTCGGCCATGTCACGCCCTGGATCGCCGGCATCGGCATGTCGGCCAGTTCGCTGCTGGTGGTGCTGAACGCATTGCGGCTGTCCGATTTCAAGCACAACTCCACCGCCGCCGCCACGGCGCCGTCCGACTCACCGCTCACCGCTCACCGCTAGCGCCATGGACATCCTTATCCTGCTCATCCCGCTCAGCCTCGTCCTCGTCGGCGTCATCGCGTGGGTCCTGCTGTGGGCGGCCAGAAGCGGCCAGTTCGACGACCTCGAAGGTCCCGCGCACAGCGTGATCATGGACGACGACACGCCGCCCAAGCCCGACGACACGCCCAAGCCCTAAAGCCTCCCGATCGCCTATGCTGTGAACTGCCCTTCACGCACGGCTCCCGCGCCATGACCACTCCCATCCTCTGGTATTTCGCCGATCCGATGTGTTCGTGGTGCTGGGGCTTTTCCCCGGTGATCGAAACGCTGCGCGACGACTATCGCGCGCGCATGAAAATCGCGCTGGTGCTGGGCGGCCTGCGGCACGAGACCGCACCGATGACGACTGCACAGCGCGAGGACATCCTGCATCACTGGCGCGCGGTGCAGGTGCGCACCGGCCAACCTTTCCGCTTCGACAATGCGCTGCCGCAAGGCTTCGTGTACGACACCGAGCCGGCCTGCCGCGCGGTGGTGACGGTCGGCGGCATCGATCCCGGCCAGATATTCCCCATGTTCAAGGCCATCCAGACCGCGTTTTATGCCGGGGGCCACGACGTGACGCAGCCCGGCGTGCTGGCCGACCTCGCTGCGGGACTCGGCGTGGATGGCGAGACATTTGTGCGCGATTTCAAGAGCGACGCGGCACGGGCCCGCACCCAGGCGCATTTCAGGCAGGCGCGCCAGGCCGGCGTACGCGGGTTTCCCACCCTGATCGTGCAGCAGGACGCACAGTTGCATACGGTCTGCACCGGCTGTCAGCCGCTGGACACGGTACGCGCAGCGATCGAGCGCTGCCTGCAGCCTGATGCCTAAGTCCCTCGCACGCCGCTAGAATCACCTCTTTTCCCTCCGGAGCCGTGCCAATGTCCCGTCTTTCCCTGTTTTCCGCCACGCTGTTTCTCGGCGCGATCCTGCTCGGCATCTCCGGCTGCGGGGCCAGCGAGCCCGGCAAGCAGACCGTCTCCACCGCCCCGGCGGCCGGCCAGCCCGCCAACCCACGCGTGCTGATCGAAACCAGCAAGGGCGACATCACGCTCGAGCTGTTTCCCGGGAACGCCCCCAAGTCGGTGGCGAATTTCCTCGGCTACGTGAAAAGCGGCTTCTACGACGGCACCGTCTTCCACCGCGTGATCCCCGGCTTCATGATCCAGGGCGGCGGCATGACGCCGGACATGGTGGATAAACCCAAAGGCGCATCGATCCCCAACGAAGCCGACAACGGCCTGAAGAACCTGCGCGGCACGCTGGCGATGGCACGCATGGAGGCGCCCGATTCGGCCAGCTCGCAGTTCTTCATCAACGTGGCGGACAACGCTTTCCTCGACCATCGCGGCACGAGCTACGACAGTTGGGGCTACGCCGTGTTCGGCCAGGTGGTCAGCGGCATGGACGTGGTCGACGCCATCGTCGCCGTGCCGCGCGGCGATCGCGGTCCTTACCAGGATGTCCCCATCGAGCCGGTCGTGATGAAGCGCATCACCGTGCTGCCGGAAGCGGCGGCACCCAGCGCAGGCGCAAAGCACTAAGGCCCGGTCTGTCTTCCGCCACCAAACTGCTGCTGCTCGGGCTGACCGCCCTGCTGGCGATTGCGCTGGGCCTGCTGGCCGGCGCCCTGCCGGACGACCATGAACTGGCGATGCAAATCCTCACCGAGCTGCGCGGCCCGCGCGTGGCGGCGGCGTTCGCCTGCGGCGGCCTGCTGGCGCTGGCGGGCGCGCTGATGCAGACGCTGTTCCGCAACCCGCTGGCCGAACCCTATCTGCTCGGCGTCTCCGGCGGCGCGGGCTTCCTCGCGCTGCTGGGCATGGCCGCCGGGCTGGCGTGGCCGTGGGTATCGGCGCTGGCGTTCGCCGGCAGCCTGCTGGCGCTGGTGCTCGCGGCCGCACTCGGCGGCCGCCTGCTGGCGCGCGATCACACGCCGCTGCTGCTCGCCGGGGTGATGCTGGCGGCCGGCTTCGGCGCCCTGATAGCCCTGGTGCTGAGCGTGGCGCCGGCCGAGCGCCTGCCGGGCATGCTTTTCTTCCTGATGGGCGACCTGGCGTGGACCGACCAGCCAGCACTGTTGTGGGTGGCGCTGCTGCTGGCGGTGGCCGCCGCACTTGCGCTGTCAAAGCGGCTCGACGTGCTGCAGCTGGCGCCGCTGAAAGCCGCGTCGCTCGGCGTGGCGGTCGCCCCCACGCGCTGGATGCTGTTCACGCTCGCCGGTGCCTGCACCGCATTGGTCGTCGCACAGGCCGGCAGCATCGGCTTCGTCGGCCTGATGGTGCCGCACGCGCTGCGGAAGATGGGCTTCGCCGGCCATCGCGTCCTGCTGCCCGCCGCCGCACTGGCCGGCGGCAGCCTGCTGGTGCTGGCCGATGCGCTGGCGCGCACCGTGATCGCGCCGCGCGAACTGCCGGTCGGCGTGCTGACCGCCTTGCTCGGCGTGCCGGTGATGCTGTGGCTATTGCGCAGACCGTAAAGCGCGACACCGCCACCCACTAACCGTTGGAGTATTTGACAACACAATCGCCATGTTGTTATTGTCTCCAACATGAAAGCCGTCCAGCCTGTCTCTACGCGCATCGCATACGCCGAGTCGGCTTTCGCGGAACTCGTGTTGTGGCGGCTTCCCAAACCCGTCGAAGGATCGGTCCATGGGTTCAAGTATCGGCTTGCCTACGTCGTCCATGGCGTATGTGTTCTCCGTTACGACAACGAAGCCGGGAAAGGCGACCACAGGCATGTTGGTGGAACCGAAAGCACTTACACCTTCACTACACCCGAGCAACTGATTGCCGACTTCCAACGTGACATTGAGAGGTGGAATGATGAAAACCGTGACGCTTGACGTCCGCTCGCCTTCCGACGCGATGGCGGACTTTACCCACGCCTGGAAGACGGGCAAACCCCAACGGTCGGCGCGTATTAGCTTCGCCACGCCCGAGCTGCTCTGGCAGGTGCTAACCGCCAAGCGTTGGGAACTCCTCAAGGCCATGTGCGGCGCAGGCCCGATGTCTATCCGCGAGGCAGCGCGGCGCGCCGGGCGCGACGTGAAAGCCGTGCATGGCGACGTGACAGCGCTGCTGGATGCCGGCGTGCTGAACCGCTCGCCCGATGGCAAGGTCGAATTTCCTTACGATGCGGTCAGGGTCGAGTTCATGTTGCAGGCTGACTGAGCAGTGCAGACGACAGCACCGCCCCTAATCGAACCGCGCGAACTGCCGGTGGGCGTGCTGACTGCGCTGCCGGGGTGCCGATGATGTCGTGGCTGTTGCGCAGGCCCTGAGAGGATCAACACAAAGCGCATAGCGAGAGAATATTTTCCCGTGAAAGTAAGCCATCTGTCTCTGTTCTTAACATAAGAATTTTTTGAAGCTTTCACTAGGCTTCACAACATATTGACTGATCACACTGAAAAATTTCTCTAAACGATCCCATATGTCTCATAGAAAAAATATCCTGCGCGTATTGAGGAAGCTACTCGAACAACAAGGCCCAAACGCATACGGAAACCTCGACCCCAAAAACATTCTGGGCAAGCCCGCAGATATTACGTACCAACACACCATCAATCAGTTGATTGAAGAGGGGCTTATTCTTCGCGCGCCGACAAATGAGGCCATAGCATTCAGGTTGAACCTTCAAAAGAAGGAGGTCTATGAAGCAGAATTGCAACCTTGGTACAAGAATTCGCTAGTGCAGTGGATGATTGCTACCGTGCTAGCAATTGCAGGCGTGGCTATCGCCGTGATGTCACTTCAGTAAGTTGCTGAGCACTTATGTCGGAAAAGTTGATTCCTAACAACACGTCCCAGTTTGGCGAGCTAGAGCGCAAGGGTTAGCGCCCGACAACAAATAAGCGATGAGCCAGGCAATCCAACAACTCTCCCTCCAAACCGGCGCCCGCACCTTGGTCGATTCTCTCGACCTCACGCTCGAACCCGGTGAAGTGCTCGGCATCCTCGGCGCCAACGGCGCCGGCAAGTCGACGCTACTGGCGGTGTTGGCCGGCCTCGCGCTGCCCGCGCAAGGTCTGGTCACGCTGGATGGCAACGCCCTCGGCGCGCTGCCGCCGCTCACCCGCGCGCAGCACATCGGCCTGCTTCCGCAGGGCGACGAAGGCGGCTTCTTCGGCAGCGTGACCGACTTCGTCGCATTGGGGCACTATCCGTTCGGCGCAGCCGCCGTCGACCTGACGTCCCTGTTTGCCACCTGGGAACTCACCGATCTCGCCCTCCGCCCGCTCGACACGCTGTCGGGCGGCGAACGCCAGCGCGCGCGGCTGGCGCAGCTGGCCGCGCAACACCCGCGCATCGCCCTGCTGGATGAGCCACTGACCCACCTCGACCCGGCGCACCAGGCGCGGCTGCTGGCGTGGGCGCGCGGCGAGGCCGATGCCGGGAGGACGGTGGTGCTGACCTTGCACGACCCCAACTGGGCCGCCTGCCACTGCGACCGCCTGCTGTTCCTGTACGGCGACGGACGCTGGCGGCTGGGCACGCCGGCCGAACTGCTCACCCCGGCGTCGCTCGAAGCGCTGTACGGCCCCGGCACGGCGGCGCTGTGGCAGAAGGGCGACCGCATCCAGCCTGTATAATCGCGATTTGGTCAGCATTCCACCGCCTTCGCGCACCTCATGATTCGTCGCATCATCAACAAAGTATTCGGCCGCAAGCCGCGCATCGCCGGCACCCAGGCGCAGATCCTGCCGCTGTCCGCGCACGGCATCCGCCGTGACCAGCTCGACGACTGCGCGCTCAAGGTCTGCGAAACCCTGGCGCAGGCGGGCTACAAGGGCTACCTCGTCGGCGGCGCGGTGCGCGACCTGCTGCTGGAGAAGACGCCCAAGGATTTCGACGTCGCCACCGACGCCACCCCGGAAGAAGTGCGGCGGCTGTTCCGCCGTTCGCGCATCATCGGACGGCGTTTCCAGATCGTGCACGTGATGTGCGGACGCGAGACCATCGAGGTCACCACCTTCCGCTCCAACGGCCAGAAGGAAACCGAGGAGGACGACGAACGTCCGACCGACGAACACGGCCGCCTGCTGTCCGACAACGTGTTCGGCAGCATGGCAGACGATGCCGCGCGCCGCGACTTCACCATCAACGCGCTGTATTACGACCCCGCGCGCGAGGAAGTCCACGACTACTTCGGCGGCGTGGCCGACTGCAGGAAGCGCGTGCTGCGCATGATCGGCGACCCCGACACGCGCTACCGCGAAGACCCGGTTCGCATGCTGCGCGCTGCGCGCTTTGCCGCCAAGCTCGACTTCCACATCGACCCCGACACGCGCAAG
>DATCTE010000111.1:0-7177 GCA_036568085.1 Thiobacillus sp. | reverse complement strand
CGCCGCGCGATGTCTCGCCCGAAGCCACGCTGGCGGTGGCGCACAAGGTGCTGCCCGGTTTCGGCGAGGCGATGCGCGCGGTGTCGCTGCAATACGTGCCGACCGCGATCCTGTCGCGCCAGGTCGGCGTGACGCGCGGAGGCAGCCTGATCCTCAACCTGCCGGGCCAGCCCAAGGCGATCAAGGAAACGCTCGACGGCATCTTCGCCGCCGTGCCCTACTGCATCGACCTCATCGGCGGGCCGTATCTCGACGCGCGCCCAGGCACGGTCGACGTCTTCCGCCCCAAATCGGCATTGCGGATATCGGTATGACGGCCGTGCTCGACGCCCTGGCACGTGCCCTGCGCGACCTGTTCCAGCCGCGCGTGCTGTGGGTGGTGGTGTGGCCGATGCTGGCGGCAGGTCTGCTGTGGCTGGTGCTGGCCGTGACGTTCTGGACCACGTTTTCCGGCTGGATCGCGCTGGGCCTGGACAAGCTCGGCGTCCAGGCCTGGCTGACCGGTCTCGAGCCGGTCTGGATCGCCAACGGCATCCAGGCGCTGCTGCATGTGCTGTTCTACGTGCCCCTGGTCTATCTCACCGCGCTCGTCATCACCGCGCTGTTCGGCACGACTGCGCTGATCCGCATCGTCGCCGAGCGCACTTACCCGGAACTCGCGCGCGAGCACGGCGGCGGCCTCGCCGGCAGCCTGTGGAATGCGGCTGTCGCCATCGTCCTGTTTCTTGCCTTGTGGGTGGTGACGCTGCCGTTGTGGCTCATCGGCGTCGGCGTGATCGTGCCCTTCGTGGCCGCCGCCTATCTGAACCAGCGCCTGTTCCGCTACGACGCGATCGCCGAACACGCGAGCGCGGCCGAAATGGCGATGCTGTTCAGGAACGCGCGCGGTGGCTGGTGGGGACTGGGGGTGCTGACCGGGCTGGTGCAGTTCGTCCCCTTGCTGAATCTGCTGGGCCCGGTATTCGCCGCCCTGGCGTTCATCCACTACGGCCTGGCCCGCCTGGACCGACAGCGCAAGCGCTCATCCGCCTGACGCAAAACGTCGTTTGAAGCCTTCGTCGAGATTGATTTCGTGCGCCGTCATTGGGCCGATCACGCATTGTTCGAGGCTGGGCGGCATCACCAGCCGGCCGGCCGCATTCACCAGCCGGCCTGCCATGATCTCCGCCTCGTGGCGCGGCATCTGCGGCGGTAACTCCGGTTCGGCGTAGCCCTGCGGATAAACCGGCCTGCCCTCGGCATCGTACTTGTCGGTCGCCCCCAGCGTGTGCAGCAGCTCGTGCGCAATGACGATATTGTTCTGGCTCGCCTGGCGGGGGTCGGCAAAGGCATGCACCACGCCGATCAGGCCCTTCTGAATACCCAATGAATGCGCCAGCGCGACGCCGTCCTGCGGCGCGTGGTACAGCACGAACAGCTTGATCCTGCCCAGTTGCGGCAACCATTCGCCCGACTGCCGATACACCCACCAGCGCAGCTTCAGGCTCCACCACACGGTTTTCAGCACGCTGCCGTCACGCGGTGGCGCCGGCGGCTGTTCGTGCAGTTCCGGCAGCAGGGTGAGCTGCATGGCCGGCGACTGTTTCACGCCGTAGCGCGCGGTCTCGCGTTCCAGGAAGGCGCCGATGTCGTCGAAGTCGCTTGCCCGAAGCGCGCGTATCGTCTCCGTCGCCTGCTCCGAGCCGTCGCCGTTGATCGGAATCACCGCCACATCCAGCGGCGCGCCCCAGCTGCGCACCATGGTCTGCTCCAGCCACGTCAGACCGATCGCCGCGGCCAGCACGCCCAGCAGGATGAGAATTCGTAATCGGCGAAACGTCATGGCAGCGCAAGCGGACAGGGAGACCACCTCTTAACGACGAAGCACCGGCCCGCTTGAATCGGCATCAAGGCGCGACAGCGGCGGGCGTGGTGGCAGGCGCGGCTTCGGCCGCCGGTTTTGTACCGGCGCCCAGGCTCATCTTGCTGCCCACCAGCTTCTCCTTGGCCGTCTGCTTGGAGGGGGCGGACACGCCGATACGGCTGGCGTCGAGGCCCAGCTTGACCAGCGCATCACGCATGACCTGACCGCGCGCCTGTGCGAGCTTGACGAGGGCCGCATCGTCGACCTTCACTTGCCGGGTCAGCCGCTCCAGCAGTTCGGTGTGGAAAGCGGAGATGGGGCCGGTGTCGCGGGTCTTGAAACGACGCGCGAGACGCTCGACCATTTCGCTTTCCAGCACGCGTGCGGCGGCACCCGCGTTCCTGTCCTGGAAGCTGGCGCGCAGTTTCTGGTATTCGGCCTTGCCGGCGCTTGCGGCGTAGCGGTCTTCGAGCCAGGTCTGGATCCTGTAGTTGTTGACGTCGACCGGGCCGGGCGCTTCGCCGGGGGCGAGCTTGATGCCGGCGACAGCGACGGCTTGCGTGCGCATCGCCTGCTCCTGCAGGGCACGCCGGTCGGCCTCTGGATCGTAGCCGGGCTCCAGGGTGAGGGTCAGGGCGGGCCGCTTGGCCAGGGCCTCGACCAGCGTCTTGAGTTTCTCCTGCTCGGGCGGCAACAGGGCGCTGCTGCCGGGATCGAAATTGATGGCTTCCAGCTTTTCCGAGCTGATTCCCAGCAGCTTGCCGAGTGCACGGAAGGGGGCCGTGACCAGCTTGGTCAGCACGTTGACGATGGCTTTCCAGATGATCCTGCCGTAGCTGAACTGCGGGTCGTCGAGGCTGCCCGACACCGGGAGATCGAGGTCGATGACGCCGTTGCTGTCCTCCAGCAGCGCGATGGCAAGGTCGAGCGGCAGATGGAGTGCATCGGGACTGTCGACGCGTTCGCCGAGCTTGAGCTTGTTGACGATGAACTTGTTCTCGCCGGTAAGCTGGCGATCCTTGATCTTGTATTCGAGATCGACCGAGAGCTTGCCGGAATCGATCTTGCGCCCGGCGAACTTGCCCGAATACGGCGTCATATTGGTCATTTCCAGGTTGCGGAAGGTGAGCTTCAGATCGGTGAAGTCGGTCGCCCGGAACGGCTGGATCGAGCCGCGTATACGCGCCGACCCGAACTCGTCCACCTTGCCGTCGAGTTCGACCTGCGCGGTGGTCGCGGGGTCGGTGGAGAGGCCGGTGACGACGCCGCCCAGATCGTGCATGCGCGTACCGAACTGCGGCGTGAGCGAGAGATCGGCGAACTCGGCATTCGCACCCACGATGCGCAGGCGCCCGATGGACAGCGGAAATGCGTCAGCCTGACCCGCCGGTTTGGGCTTGCTTGCTGCTGCGACAGCGGGTTTTTCCGATTTCGACGTGCGCAGGATGCGCTTCAGGTTGATCGACTTGTCTTCGAAAATGATCACCTTGCCGAACGGGTTCAGCGCCACCAGTTCGTTCATGTGCAGCCGATTGGGGTTGAGCCTGAAATCGAGGCTGCCGGATGACAGTTTCTTCCAGCCGAGGAAGGCCTCCCCGGTGTCCTCTTCCGTGATGGCCAGATCGTCAACCGCGAAACCACCGCGGAAATCCAGCTTCATGCCCGACTTCGCCTGCGCAAACGCCAGCTTGCCGCGCGTCGATGCCGTACCCGAACGCAGGTTGAGCCGGGCGAACTGGTTGACGTAGGGCGCGAAGGGTTTCAGCGACAGTCCCGTGAGCTTGACGTCCAGTTGGCCCGACGCCCGGCCGGGGACGACCGTGCCGCTGGCATCGAAACGGCCGCCCTGCTTGAGCGCAAAACCCGCCTCCAGCGGCACTGCCTTGTCCAGGTCCAGGCTGAGGTCCTTCAGGGTGACGAAACCCTTGGCGACATCGAGCTTGACCGGTTTGGCGGGCGACTGGTCGACGATGTCGACTTCGAGGTCGGCCAGGCTGAGGCGCGCGAGTTGCACGTCCATGGGCGAAACTTTTGCAGTGTCTGTCCTGGCCGGGGCCGCGGCAGATACGCCGGGCGCCTTTTTAAGAATATCGGCCCAGTTGAGGTTTTTTTTCTTGTCCAGCGTGACGGTGGTCCTGGCGCCATTCAGTTCCAGCGCCTCGATATCGAGCCGGTTTTCCGCCAGCCTCATCCCCGCGTTGACCAGCGCCGCGTGCTGCAACTCCGCCACCGGCTGCGACCCCGACTGCACCCGAATCGGGCCCAGCGCGGCGTTCACCGGGCCGACGTCGATGGCGGTCGTGGCGCCCACTTCGCCTGTCAGCGCCGTGGTCAGGCCGAAGCCCTCGGCAGTCACGACCAGCGGCGTGGCAAAACCCTGATCGGTGAAACGCGACGCCCAGTCGGCCAGTTTGATTTCGCGCACGCCGATTTTCCAGGGCGCCGTCGGTCCGGCTGCCTTGGGGGGGGCCGGCTGGGGCGCGGTCGCCCCTTCTTCCGCGCCGAACAGCGTTTGCCAGTCCAGTATTCCCTTGACATCGCGCGTCGCAGCCAGTTTGGCGCCGGTGAGACTCACACTCGCAACATCGACCGCACGCGTGGCGAGATCGAAGTTCGCGTTGCCGACGCGCGCCTCGGTGAGTTGCAGCACGGGCGCGCCGCCGCCATGCGGTGCCAGCGCCAGGTTCTGCACGACCAGATTGGCGCCGTCGACCCTCACCCAGGGCACGTCCTCGCCTGCCTTGTCGCGCACCATGGCAAACCGGTAGTGCAGGCCGGCCGCCAGCGTGCCGGACGGCAGCTCGAAATTGCGCGGGCTCTTGATCACCCGCAGCAGCTTGGCCAGCCGCACGCCCTCCAGCCCGAGCTCGCCACTCGACGCGACGGGATTCAGCCCGACGTCGCCTTTCCATTTGAGGGTGCCGCCCTGCTCCGGCAATTTGGCGGCGATCAGGTAATCGCCACGATCCTCGGGCAGGGTCGAAAGTCCGTCGAGTTCGATGCCGAGCGGCTCCAGCACGGCATTGAACGGCTTGCCCGTGCGATTGGCGTCGGTGTAGACGATGTGGCCGTCGGCGATCCTGATGTGGTCGATCAGCACCCGCGCGATCGTGTCGGACGGTGGCGTCTTGTCCTCGTTGAGCCTGGCGATCAGCGCCGCCCAGTTGAGCTTGCCGCCGCGGCGGATTTCCACGGTCGCGTGCGGCTGGTCGAGCTCGATGTCGCGGATGCGCCAGGCCCAGCGGAACAGGCCGACGGTGTCGAGGTTGACGTAGAGCCGCTCGAAACTCGCCAGCGGCGCGCCGCTTTTCTCGGTCAGCTTGAGGCCGTCGACCGTGGCTTCCAGCGTGAGGGGATTGAACCTGACCTGCTGCACGCTCAGCTGGCTGGCGAGCTTGTTCTCGCCGATCCAGGGCAGCAGCTTCTGCGCCAGCGGGTTGACCAGAAAGAAGCCGAAGACCAGATACAGGCCGAACAGCCCGGCGACGATCAGAAACGGCAGGCTCAAGGCAATTTTGACGACGCGTCCCCACATGCTGCCTCCCCCTTTTTATTTTTCCTGCATGGCCTCGCGGATCACCCTGAATATTTCACGGAAGGCTTTCGGCGGCTTGCTGCGCGCCGCCTCGTCACGCGCATTGCGGATCAGCTGCCGCAGGTGCGTGGCGTCGCTGTCGGGATAGGTGTTAAGGAACAGCGTCAGCGCCTCGTTGTCGGCGATGAGCTTCTCGCGCCATTTTTCGGCCTGGTGCAGCCTGGCGTTTTCCGCCGCGGACACGCCGTTGAAGGCGTCGATCTGCGCCTGGATCGGCGCCGGGTCGACCGACCGCATCAGCTTGCCGATGTATTGCTTCTGCCGACGCAGGGCGCCGTTCTGGGTGATCTTGCGGCAGTCGGCGACGGCGGCGCGCAGGTCTTCCGGCAGTTCGATGCGCTTGAACTGGGCGTCGGGCAGCTTGACCAGGATTTCGCCCAGCGCTTGCAGGGCTTCGACTTCGCGTTTTTGTTGGCTTTTGCTGGGCCCGTCGTAGACGTCGTCGGGGTCGAATTCCAGCTCGGCATCAGGGTCGATCAGGCGCACGGTGAGGCTTTCGGTTACTGTTATTATCGTCATTGTAGTTTCTGCCCACACAAAACGTGCCGAATCCATACAACAGCCGAACCGACTTGCGTCCCACTTCCCTTTCATAGCCCGACATGTCCCGCTCCCAATTCAGCTATACCCGCGACCAGCTCATGGCCCTCTCCCGGATCGTCATCGAGCATGCCGCCAGACAGGGCGCCACCGCCGCCGACACCGAAATCTCCGAGGGCGTCGGCCAGAGCGTCAGCGTGCGCCAGGGCGAAATCGAGACCATCGAATACAACAAGGACAAGGGCGCCGGCGTCACCGTCTATATCGGCCAGCGACGCGGCCATGCCTCGACCTCGGACCTGTCGGAAGCGGCGCTGAAAAGCGCGGTGGAGAAGGCGCTGACCATCGCCCGCTACACCGCCGAGGACGAAGCCGCCGGCCTGCCCGACGCCGACCGCCTGGCGCAGGACGCGCCCGACCTCGACCTCTACCACCCGTGGGCGCTCACCGTCGAAGAAGCGGCCGAGCGTGCCCAGGCCTGCGAAGCGGCGGCCCTGGCGGTGGACAAGCGGCTGACCAACTCGGAAGGCGCCGGCGTCAGCCTGCACACCTCGCAATTCGTCTATGCCAACAGCCTCGGCTTCTGCAATGGCTACGCCGGCTCGCGCCACGGTATGTCGGTCGCCGTCATCGGCGAGGACAAGGGCGGCATGCAGCGCGATTACTGGTACACCAGCGCCCGCAATGCAAACGACCTGGACTCCGCCGAAACCGTCGGCCGCATCGCCGGCACCCGCACGGTGCGCCGGCTGAACGGCCGCAAGCTCGACACCCGCACCTGCCCGGTGCTGTTCGAGGCGCCGATCGCCACCGGCCTGATCGGCAACTTCGTCGCCGCGGTGTCGGGCGGCAGCCTGTACCGCAAGTCGTCCTTCCTGCTCGACAGCCTGGGACAACAGGTGTTCGCCCCGCTGGTCAACATCCGCGAGGCGCCTTTCCTGCCGTCCGGCCTCGGCAGCGCACCGTTCGACAGCGAAGGCGTCGCCTGTCTCGATCGCGACATCGTCAAGGACGGCGTGCTGCAGGGCTACTTCCTGTCGACCTACTCGGCGAAGAAGCTCGGCATGAAAACCACCGGCAATGCCGGCGGCAGCCACAACCTGATCGTCACCCCCGGCGAGCACGATCTCGACGGCCTGTTGAAGCAGATGGGCACCGGGCTGCTGGTCACCGAACTGCTCGGGCAAGGCGCCAACATG
>DATCTE010000110.1:0-2197 GCA_036568085.1 Thiobacillus sp. | reverse complement strand
GGCGGCGGACGTCGGTTTCGTCGGCAAGGTCGAGCCCATCATCATGCAGTTCTATTCCGAGCCGCTGCAGAAATTCCGCCTGGCGGGGCAGGGCCTGTACGACGGCCCGCAGCCCAACAACCAGGTCGACCGTGAGCGTCTGGTGAAATACTTCGATCCTCTGCCCATGTGGTATGAACCGCTGGAACAGCAGCGCGTGGACAAGGACGAATATCCCTTCTTCGCGCTCACCCAGCGCCCGATGTTCATGTACCACTCGTGGGATTCGCAGAACGTGTGGCTGCGTCAGATCATGGCGCAGAACTATATGTACATGAACGCCCGCAAGGCGGCCGAAATGGGCATCAAGGACTTCGACTGGATCTGGGTCGAGTCGCACAACGGCAAGATCCGCTGCCAGGTCAAGACCATGGAAGGCACCCAGGAAAACACCATCTGGACCTGGAACGCCATCGGCAAGCAGAAGGGCGCCTGGGGCCTGAAGGCAAACGCGTCGGAAGCGACCAAGGGTTTCCTGCTCAACCACCTGATTTCCGAGCTGCTGCCGGAGAAGGCGGGCGAGCGCCGCGTCACCAACTCCGATCCGGTGACCGGTCAGGCCGCGTGGTTCGATCTGCGTGTGAAAATCTGGAAAGCTGCGCCGGGCGAAACCGGTTCCTGGCCGCAGTTCGACGAATTGAAGCCGCTGCCGGGCGACGAGCGTTACGAGCGCCCCGACGTCCTGCGCTACGACGCGCGCAGCCACGAAAAGAATTGAGCAGCACCTGTATAAATAAAGCGAGCACAAAATGAGACTTGGATTGGTCATCGACCTGGACGTGTGCGTTGGCTGCCATGCCTGCGCCATCGCCTGCAAGGAATGGAACGCCTCCGGCACCATCGGCCCGTTGTCCGACTACCAGCCCTACGGCGCCGAGCCGTCGGGCGTGTGGTTCAACCGGATCCGCCATTACGAAATGGACGAGTATCCGAACAACAAGACGGTCAACTTCCCGATGTCGTGCATGCACTGCGAGGACGCAGACTGCGTCACCGTGTGCCCGACCGGCGCTTCCTACAAGCGTGCCGAAGACGGCATCGTGCTGATCGACCAGGACAAGTGCATGGGCTGCAACTACTGCTCGTGGGCCTGCCCGTACGGCGCGCGCGAGCTCGATCGCTCGTCCGGCACCATGAAGAAGTGCACGCTGTGCGTCGACCGCATCTACGACCAGGAATTGCCGGTCGAGGAGCGCCAGCCTTCGTGCGTGCTGACCTGCCCGGCGCACGCCCGCATGTTCGGCGACTTCGACGATCCCGATTCGGCGGTGTCGCGCACCGTGCGCGAGCGCGGCGGCTTCCCGCTGATGCCCGAGCTCAACTACAACCCGACCAACACCTACCTGCCGCCGCGCCGCAAGCCGGTGATCCCGGTCGAGACCCAGCCCAAGGGTGGTCTGAAGGAAAGCATCAAGCAGTTCGCCAACAAACTGGTGCGCCGCTAAATCAAGGCATGAGGACTAAGGAATAACCATGCATCCAGCATTTTCAGTCATCTTCTTCACCGTGGCGTCGGGCGCCGGCTTCGGCCTGTTCTCGCTGCTGTTCATCGCCGACACGTTCAAGCTCGGCGGCGGTTTCACGCCCACCCAGCTCGTCATCGGCGGAATCGTCGCGCTGGGCCTGATCGCGTTCGGCCTGCTGTCGTCCACCTTCCACCTTGCCAACCCGAAAAACGCCTGGCGCGCCTTCAGCCGCTTCCGCACCTCGTGGCTGTCGCGCGAAGGGGTGTTTGCCGTGGTGTTCATGCCGCTGGCGCTGGTCTACCTGGCCAGCATCTGGTTCGATGCGCCGCTGTGGCTACGCGAAACCTTCGGCCTCCTGTCGGCCGTGCTGGCCTGGATCACGGTGTTTTCCACCGGCATGATCTACGCCTGCCTGAAAACCATCCGCCAGTGGAACACCCCGCTGGTGCCCGCCAACTACCTCGCGCTGGGCTACGCCAGCGGCAGTTTGCTGCTGCTGCTGGGCGCTGTCATGGTCGGCCTCGATACCACGCCCTACATCGCGATGTCGGCGCTGATCGTCTCGATCGCCGCGGTGCTGAAAGCGATCTACTACTTCTGGATACGCAGCCCGGGCCTCACCCCGACCATCAATACGGCAACCGGCCTGACCCGTGCCAAGGTCAAGCTGCTGGACACCGGGCACACCCACG
>DATCTE010000109.1:0-6628 GCA_036568085.1 Thiobacillus sp. | reverse complement strand
GCACGCGCCGACCGCGCGCTTCGACGTGCGGCTGCACCTGTCGCCGCAGGCGCTCGCAGCGCTCGTGCACTGGGCACCGGTCCACCTGCACCTGGGCGCGGCGCACGTCATGGCGCGGGTGGCGCTGCTGGAAGGGGAGCGCCTGGCGCCGGGCGAAAGCGCATTGGCACAACTGGTCACCGACCGTCCGCTTGGCGCGCTCCACGGCGACCGCTTCATCGTGCGCGACGCCGACGCCCGCCATACCCTCGGGGGCGGCGTGGTGCTCGACCCCGACGCGCCGGCGCGCAAGCGCAAGGCACCCATGCGGCTGGCCGAACTCGCTACGCTGGACATTCCCGACACTGCGCAGCGCCTGCGCGCGTTACTCGGCCTGCGCGGGCTCGACCTTGTCCGGCTGGCCATGCACTGGAATCACGACGGCCTGGATTCCGTATTGCCGCCCGACAGCACGCGGGTGCTCGGCTGTCATGAAACCTGGGCATTTTCCGCTGCGCACTGGGCGCGTCTGCAGGACACGTTGCGTACCGGTCTCGTCGCGTTTCACGAACGCTTTCCAGACGAACTGGGGCCCGATGCCGCGCGTGCCCGGCGCATGTTCCTGCCGACGCTGCCGGCCGTCGCGTTCTCCGCGCTGACAGACGCCTTGCTGGCGGCGGGCACGCTGCAACGCAGCGGCCCCTGGCTGCATCTGCCGACGCACAGCATTGCGCTGACCCGCGAGGAGGACGCGCTCTATCAGCGCATCCGTCCCTGGCTGGCGGAAGCCGCCTTCGACCCGCCTTGGGTCCGCGATCTGGCCCGAATGAGCGGCAAGGACGAGGCAACGATGCGGCGTCTGCTGCTGAAGCTGGCGCGCCAGGGCAAGCTTTATCAGGTAGTGCGCGATCTGTTTTATCTGCCGGAAAGCGTGGCGCAGCTGGCCACCCTGGTGCAGGAACTGGAGCACCTTAGCGGTGAGACGCGGGCTGCGGAATTCCGCGACCGCAGCGGACTCAGCCGCAAGCGTGCGGTCCAGGTGCTGGAGTTTTTCGATCGGGTGGGCTACACGCGCCGCGTGCGCGAAGCCCACCGCCTGCGCAACGCGGACCTGTTCGGCAGGATGGAACATGCCGCTTGAACTGGAAGGGAAGCGTGCCTGGTGGTGCGGCCGGATTTCAAATCCGGTTGGGGGTGTCAGTCGCTCCCGGGTGGGTTCGACTCCCACTTCCTTCCGCCAACTCTTTTACTCATGTTCGGGGTCTGAAAACGACCCCACGCGCCGGTCTTGGCTTGCCTGCTGAGCGTCCATTCATGTGGTGCGGAAGCGGTCATCCAACGATCGGCCTCCAGGCATCTTGACCGTAGAATGGTGGCGCTAAACAGAGGCATAATCCTTCTGCCCTGGTCTCCTTTTTCATAACGTAATATAGAGACCGAAAATATAAAAAGACTGATATGAATCATCAAGATAGGTATCCATGACTGCTGTCTCGATATTAATATAATGGCCTGACCCATGGGTCTCTTGAATAACTGTTAGACCGCTTTCCTCTATGCCATATCGCGATGACTGGTACCAAGCAGAACAGCTTCACCGAGCAGCCCAAGATGGCAACCTCGATGATGTCATTCGCTTAGTTAGCGAAGGCTTCAAGGTGAATCAGTTTGATGATCTGAGTCGCACCCCGTTGCACTACGCAGTTGAAGGCGAGCACTACCTCGTAGCAAAGTGGCTGTTGGAAAACGGCGCTGACGTTAATGCCAATGAAGAAGAAAAGATTGGGGAGACTGCATTGTCTCTTGCGGCAGAAGGCGGCTACCCGGAAATAGTTGAGCTTCTATTGATGCACGGAGCCAACCCGGATATTCCAGGCTGGATGAGTATCACTGCGCGACATAGAGCACAGAAACGCAATGATGAAGATGGAGTGAAAATCAATGCACTGCTTAATCGTTACTGTCCAGCTGTCTAACACTACGTTCGAGGCGACCTGCGCGAAAAGCCGCGCAGGCACCTCGACTTTACGTTAGAGCGCGCGTCCAGAAATGCCATGAACCCGATCTCCTCAAAATCGCTATTCATTACCAAGAAGGTTTTTCCCCTTCTGTGGTTCGGCTTTCTAGCGTTCTTCATCGGCAATTCGATCATGGACGGGGCCTATGTAAAAGCCCCGATGTTTCTTGTCATTCCGAGCGTGATGGCGGTCTTTGGCTTCTTCCTCATGAAGAAGATCGTCTGGGATCTTGCTGACCAAGTCTATGACGGTGGGGACTTCCTTTTGGTCAGGAAGAGCGGGGTGGAAGACAGGGTGCCGCTCTCGAACATTATGAACGTTAGCGCTTCGACCAACATGAATCCACCGCGGATCTCACTTCGTTTAGTGAGGCCGGGGAAATTCGGGCCAGAGATTTCGTTTTCGCCAGCCGCACCTTTCACCCTGAATCCGTTTGCAAAGAACCCAGTGGCAGAAGATCTGATCGTGCGCGTCGATAAAGCGAGAGCAAACCGTGCGCGCTAAGCCTTGATGTTCCGAGCGCTGTTCAATCTTCCATCCACCGTCTGGCTGCTCGGCTTGGTGAGCCTGTTCAACGACAGCACCAGCGAGCTGGTCTATCCGCTGGTGCCCCTTTTTCTGGCCTCGGTGCTGATGGCGGGCCCCAAGGCTTTGGGGCTGATCGAAGGCATCGCCGAGGCCACCGCCAGTCTCCTGAAGCTCTTTTCCGGCGTGCTGATGGACAAACGGGGCCACGCCAAACACTGGGTGGCGGTGGGCTACGCGCTCGCCGCGATCTCCCGGCCGCTGTTCTACCTGGCATCGAGCTGGCCCATGGTGCTGGCCCTTCGCTTCGCCGACCGGGTGGGCAAGGGCCTGCGCACGTCTCCGCGGGATGCCCTGCTGGCGGGGGCGGTGGACGAGTCCCGCCGTGGCCTGGCCTTCGGCCTGCACCGGACCATGGACAACGCGGGGGCGGTGATCGGGCCATTGCTGGCCGCGTGGCTGCTGGAGCGCGGCGTACCCCTGCGGGACATTTTCCTGTGGGCCGTGGTGCCGGGGATCCTCACTGTCGCCTTGGCCCTGCGCGTCAAGGAGCCGGCTGGGATCCCGGCTGCCAGGCGTCCCGTTTTTTCCTGGAAGCTGGAGGGGTTCCCGCCCGCCTACCGGCGCTACCTCGTCGTGCTGGCCATTTTCAGCCTAGGGAACTCATCCAACATGTTTCTGTTGCTGCGGGCCAAGGAACTTGGACTGTCCGATTACCAGGTGCCGTTGTTGTGGGCGCTGACGTCCGGGGTGGCCATGCTGCTGTCGGCGCCGCTCTCCGCCTTGTCCGACCAGATAGGTCGGGCCAGGCTGATTCTGGCTGGTTGGGCGGTGTACGGCCTGTTCTACCTGGCCATGGGCTTGAACGGCTTCCATACTGCTTTGCTATGGCCCCTGTTTGCTTTCTACGGCCTCTTTCTAGCCGCCACCGAGGGGGCCGAGAAGGCCCTGGTAGCCGATCTGGCGCCGCCGGACCGGCTTGGCACCGCCTACGGCTGGTTCAACCTGACGGCGGGGATCATGCTGCTGCCCGCCTCCGTCCTGTTCGGGGCGATCTACCAGCAGGCCGGCGCGCCGGTCGCCTTTGCCTTTTCCGCTGCCTGCGCGCTGGCGGCGGCGCTGTTGCTGCCACTGTGGGCACTGCGTGGGCGTCATTTCATGTTGCCGGACGAGTGAACCCATGAACACGCAGATTGCCACACCTAAACGGCGATGCTGACAATGTCGGTCAGTTCGTCGGTGTCGAGCGCCTCTTCGGTATCGAGCTGATGCTGCAGCACGGCGAGATCGGCTTCCGAGGCGTCGTTGCCTGCATGCGATCGCTGGACGATGCGCGCGCGCAGCGTGTCGACAGGGACAGGGAAATCGAGGACGCGAAACTGGACGTTGCGGGTGCGCGCCGTCTCGCGCAGCAGGTCGCGCTGCCAGCGCGCAGTGAAGGTGGCGTCGACGATGACGGGCCAGCCGGCGTCGAGCAGCTGGCCGGCGAGGCTGGTTAGGTGACGGTAGGTTTGTTGCGTGGCATCGGCGGCGTAGAGATGTTCTCCGATGCCTGATCCGCTACGCGCCAGGGCATCGAGCCCGGCGAGCCGCTTGCGCTCGACGTCGGAGCGCAGGCGGATGGCGCCCGAAGTCTGCATCAGGTTTTGTGTGACGGTGGTCTTGCCCGAGCCCGACAGGCCGTGGGTGATGTCGAGGCGGCGGGGCAGGGGCTGCGTCAGTGTGGCAGCGAGCAGGAGCAGCGCACGGACGTCGGCGAGCGCGGCGTCGCGTTCGGGGCCGGCGGTCTGGCCGATGCGAATGGCATTCACCTTGGCACGCACCAGCGCGCGATACACCGCGTAATAGCGCAGCAGCGCGATCCCTGCGTAGTCGCCGGTGCGTTCCAGCCAGGCATTGAGGAACAGCCACGCCCAGTCGGCATGGCCGCGTTGCAGCAGGTCCATGTAGCAGAACGCGACCTCGGACTGGATGTCGATCCAGCGCAGTTCGGGATTGAATTCGATGCAGTCGAACACCAGCAGCTGGTCGTCGACCCAGGCGAGGTTGCCGAGATGGAGGTCGCCGTGGCATTCGCGCACGAAGCCGTCACGCTTGCGCGCGGCCATCAGCGGGGCGAGGCGGGCGTGCTCGGCTGTGCTCCAGTGCTGCAGTTTTTCGAGTTGTTCGCGGTCGGCCGGGTCGTCGAGGCGCGGCGCGATCTGCGCAAAGTTCTGTGCCACCGGGCGCCAGATGGCGTCCGGGCTACCCCACGGGCTGTCTGCGGCGGCGCGTGCGCAGCCTTCGAGATGGAAGCGGGCGAGCGTGGCGGCGATGGCTTCGACGTGTAGTGTGCTCATTCGACCCTGCGCGTCGAGCCGGTCGAGCGTGGCGTCGGGGGGAAACTGGCGCATTTTCACCGCGTACTCGAAGGTCTCGCCGGGGCCGTTGATGCGTGGGGCCGCAGGGGTGCCGGTAATGGGAACGACGTCGAGATAGATGTCCGGTGCCAGCCGCCGGTTGAGCTGCACTTCGTCGCAGCAGGCGTGCAGGCGCTTGCCGAGGCTGCTGAAATCGAGGAAGCCGAGGTCCAGCGGTTTCTTGATCTTGTAGGCGAATTCGCCGGTGAGCAGGACCCAGGAGATATGGGTTTCGATGACCCGCACCGGCCCTGCCGCGTGGTCGTAGCAGGCCGGGTCGTGCAGGCTGCGGATCAACGCGGTCGTATCGCCTATCGCTTCCGGCATCGCGTCCATGTCTGCTTGGCGATCGTGGCGCAGCCTTTACAGCTGCCGCGCGTAATCTTCCAGCTGCCGCTTGGCGGCGTCGAAGGCGTCGCGCAGCGCGACGTAGACATCCTCATTGGCCTGCTTGTCGACCACGATTTCAGAGCCGGGTACGCCGAGGTCGATGCGGACGTTGAAGAGCTTGCCCTGCTGGTGATGCTTGGCGGGCTGGTCGACCACGACGCGGCAGCTGATGATGTCGGCAAAGACCTGTTCGAGTTTCTGTGCCTTCTCGCGGATGTGGGTGTCGAGGGCTTCGGAAGAAGGGATGTCGCGGAAGGTGATTTGAAGCGGGGTTTTCATGGTGACTCCGTTGGGTTGGTGAAGGCAGGCCAGCCCTGCCTCCGGTTACATTTTCGGGTGGCCTTCCTGGGCGTAGTGCTTTTCGCGCTGTTCCTGGCAGACGATGCAGCGCTTGGCGGTGGGATAGGCCTGCAGGCGGGTGAAGCCGACGTCGTTCCCGCAGTCGATGCAGACGCCGTATTCGCCGTTCTTGATGCGCTGCAACGCGGCTTCGATGTCCCGCATCCCGTCGATATGGCGATCCAGAATCGTGAGGTTGAAATCCGCAAGCGCATTCGCCATCGACTCGTCGCCGGCGTCGCCCGGCTCGCTGTTGAGCAGGTCGATGCGATGCTGGTTGCCCGAGTTTTCCAGTTCGCCGCGCACTTCACGCAAGAGCACCTGGTAATCCGCTTTCAGTTTCCGGGTCAGCTGTTCAAGCTGGGGGTGGGTAAGTACGGCCATCAAACCTCCTGCGCATGTTGTGATTGGATCAGGACCTGCCTTTAATCTAAGGATAGCAATATCCTATTTCAAAGGCGACCGGATTTCGTGGACTACATGCATCCCGGCGCTCAGGCATTCGATCGTGGCCGCGTGAAAAGTCCCGACCACGATATCCTGCATTGCGCGCCAGCGGCGCCCGCCAGGCAATACATGCTTCTGATTGATTTCCAGTTCGATCCCGACATACAGGTCGGAAGGGAACCGGCGGCGCAGGAAGGCGGTGAAGCCGTCCGACCTGCCCGTATAGGGGTAATTGCGGCGCACCTTCAATTCGGGTGCCTGTGACTGGAGTCGGGCCTGCCAGTGGCGGCACAGATTGACCTCGCCGGCGCGCGCCGGATCGTAGAGCAGGCCGATATCGGCCTTGCGGACGACGCCGTCGAGCACCGGCGTGAAGCTGTGGGAGGCGAGGTGAATTACCCGGCTGCCGCGCGCGATCGTTGCGGCGACATGCGCCTCGACTTCGTCTCGGTAAGGCAGGTAATGCGTGTCCAGGATTTCGCGGCGGACAGCGGCGGGCGCGTCGCGGGTGGCCTCGGAATACAGCTTCGG